>CALLOB010000069.1 GCA_938005315.1 uncultured Phycisphaerae bacterium | reverse complement strand
CCCTCCCGGCGAACCTGCGGCCCCGACGGAGCGGGGCCCTCCCGACGAACCTGCGGCCCCGACGGAGCGGGGCCCTCCCGACGAACCTGCGGCCCCGACGGAGCGGGGCCCTCCGAGGAGACGCGATGCGTGGCATCAGGGTTTTTCCGGCCAGAGACGCTGGTCGGACCGGATGGCGGCGGGGATTTGATCGCCGGATCGACAGCGGTTAACGATTGGGGGCCTCGAATTGATCGGGCGGCGGCGGGCCTGAGGACGGCCCGGCCGGACCGGCCGGAGGAAGGCGGCGGATCATGGCCAGGGTGGTTCGGGCGGGACTGATTCAGGCGGGTCTGGGCGTTCCGGCCCAGGCCGGGGCGGAGCGGATCCGGCAGGCGATGATCGATCGGCACGTGGCGCTGATCGAGGAGGCGGCCGGGCGGGGTGTGCAGGTGCTGTGCCTGCAGGAGCTTTTCACCGGTCCGTACTTTCCGGCCGAGCAGAACGATGCCTGGCGGGAGCTGGCCGAGCCGGTGCCGGAGGGTCCGACGACTCGGCTGATGAGCGAGCTGGCGGCCCGCCACGGGATGGTACTGATCGTGCCGCTGTTCGAGGAGGAGCTTGCGGGCCTGAACTACAACGCCGCGGCGGTGATCGACGCCGACGGCCGGTATCTGGGCAAGTACCGCAAGGTGCATCTGCCGCACTGCGCCCCGGGCTTCTGGGAGAAGTTCTACTTCCGTCCGGGCAACCTGGGCTATCCGGTGTTCCAGACGCGTTTCGCGCGGATCGGGCTGCTGATCTGCTACGACCGGCACTTTCCGGAGGCGGCCCGCTGCGTGGGGCTGGGCGGGGCGGAGATCGTGTTCAACCCGTCGGCCACGGTGGCGGGGCTGGCCGAATACCTCTGGACGCTGGAGCAGCCGGCGCACGCCGCGGCCAACGGCTATTTCGTCGGGGCGGTCAACCGCGTGGGGCGGGAGGAGCCGTGGGGGATCGGCGAGTTCTTCGGACGCTCGTATTTCTGCGATCCGCGAGGGCGGATCCTGGCGGAGGGCTCGCGGGACCGCGACGAGGTGGTGACGGCGGATCTGGACCTGGACCAGATCCGGGAGGTCCGGCACGTCTGGCAGTTCCTGCGGGACCGCCGGCCCGAGACCTACGGCCGGCTGATCGAGCCGTGATCAGCCGCCGCTGAGCTTGACCACGTCCTGGACGGTGACGAAGAGAAACACGCTGACGATCAGCACCAGCCCGATGACCTGGGTGGCGATCTGGACCTTCATGCTCACCGGGCTGCCCTTGATCTTCTCGATGAGCAGGAAGATGAACAGCCCGCCGTCGACGATCGGCAGGGGCAGGAAGTTGATGACTCCCAGGTTGGCCGAGATGATCGCCAGGAAGTAGGTCAGCACGACCGGTCCGGCCTCGGCGAAGCGCGACCCCATCTGCAGGATGCCGACGGGCCCGGAGATCTGCTCGAGCCCCATCGAGCGGGTGAAGATCATGCGCTGCATGCTGACGTAGACCTGCTCGATGAAGTAGTACGTCTTGCGCACGCCGATCATCATGGCCCTGAACGGGTTGCTCTCGCGGATCAGGACGGTGCGCGGCTCGGTGAACAGGTCGTCGGGCTGGTAGGTGACGCGCTGCACCCAGGTGTCGAGCATCTCGGGGGTGACCAGCAGGCGCGCCTCGCGCGGGCGGTCCTCGAGGTTGGACTGGTAGGAGATGACGACCTCGCGGCCGATGCATGCGCGAAGGATCTCGCGGGCGCCGAGCCAGTTGTCGACGGTGGCCAGGACCTGTCGGCCGCGGTAAGTGACCTCGGTCGAGGTGCGGCCGTCGATGTGCAGGATCACGTGGGCGGCCGGCAGGTCGAAGGTGGTTCCCAGCGTGTGCGGGATGCGGATGGTGCCGCTCTGTTCGGGGCCCGAGCCGTACGTCCAGCTCAGGACGACCTCGCGTCCGGCCTTTTCCCGGAACCGTTCGACGAGCTGGTCCCAGGTTTCCACGGGTTCGCCGTCCAGCCGGGTGATCAGCGCTCCGCGGGGCATGACCTCGCGCAGCGCGGCGGCCGGTGTGGGAACGCCCGGTTCGAGTTCGGGCTCGATGTCGGCCACGACGAGGCGGTCGTTTTCCTGGGCGGTGAGATAGAGCCCGACCTGGGGTTCGCCGCGGCCGAAAAGGCCCAGCCCGGGGACCTTGGGCCGGATGACCAGGTTCTTACTTTCGCCTGCGCGTTCGACGACGACGCGGATGTCGCGCTCGGGATTCTCGCGGCGGATCCAGTTGATCTCCTCGAGCCGCGGGGCGATGCGGTCGCCCCACTGGGCGATGATGTCACCGGGGCGGAACCCGGCCTTCTCTCCGCGTGAGCCCTCATCGACCTGGGCCACGCGTCGGCGGGGCACCAGCCCGAGCAGGTGGCCGCTGGTCTCCTCGACCGGGCCGGCGGGCGCGAAGTACAGGTGGGCCCGCCGCCGGATCTGCAGCTCCCGGCTCTCGGCGCCTTCAGCGCCGGGCCGCCGCACGGTCAGCGTGGCCCAGCGGCCGCGGAGATCCTTGAGGCGGTAGGCGATCTGGAAGTAGTTGTCCACCGGCCGGCCGTCCACCGCGGTGATCACGTCGCCGACCTGAAGCTGCTCATCGGCCGGCAGACCGGGCTCGGGGGTGGCGAACATCACCCGGTTGGTCATCGGCGGGGCGACGCCGATGCGCAGGATGTTGTGCCCGGGGCTCATCTCCGGGCGCAGGGTAACCGTTTCCCGGCGGTATCCGCCCTCGGCGGCCGGGTCCGGGCGGTCGAAGGCGATGAGCATGTCGGCGTCGGGGTCGGACAGGGCCACGGCGGCGCGGAGGTCGTTCTGGTCGGTGATCGACTGCCCGTTGACCGATCGGATGATGTCGCCGACCCGCAGTCCGGCCTTCTCGGCGGGCATCCCCGGCGAGATCTCGCCGATCTCGGCCGAGCGCGACTCCATCCCGACCATGAACACGATCATGAACAGGAAGGCGGCGAAGGCGAAGTTCATGGCCACGCCGGACGAGACGATGACCATGCGCTGCCAGATCGGCTTGTGGGTGAAGGCCCGGGGGTCGTCCTTGACCCGCAGTTCGCCGGACTTGTCGACGGTGAAGTCCTCCTGCCCGAGCATCTTGACGTAGCCGCCGATGGGCAGGATGTTGAACGAGTAGCGGGTCTCGCCCCAGGTGAAGCCGGCGACCTCGCGGAAGAAGCCCAGCGCGAACTTGTCCACCCGCACCCCGCAGAGCTTGGCGGCGACGAAGTGGCCCAGCTCGTGAACGAAGATCACGGCCGAGAAGCCGGCGAACATCAGCACGTAGTTGAACAGCGACGCCCACCCGTCGGCGAGGGCGGAAGCCGCGGCCAGGGCCACAGGTCCGGTCAGGCATTCAGGCATTCGGCCACCTCGCGACGCGCCCAGGCGTCGGCCTCCAGCAGGGTCTGCAGATCGGGGTCGGGCACGACGTCGTGCCGCTCCAGGACGCGCTCGACGATCTCCACAATGCGGCCGAAGAGGATCCGGTTCTCCCGAAAGGCCTCCACGGCGGCCTCGTTGGCGGCATTCAGCACCGCCCCGGCCGTGCCGCCCGTCCGGGCGACCTCGAACCCCAGCCGCAACGCCGGAAAACGCTCCAGATCGGGCGGCTCGAAGTTCAATCGGCGGACGGTGGACAGATCCAGCCGGCGGGCACAGCCCTCCAGCCGCTGCGGCCAGGTCAGGGCGTACTGGATCGGCGTCCGCATGTCCGGCGTGCCCAGCTGGGCGATCACCGAGCCGTCGCGGAACTCGACCATCGAATGAATGATCGACTCGGGATGAACCAGCACTTCAATCGAATCCACGTCCAGCCCGAACAGCCACCGGGCCTCGATGATCTCCAGGGCCTTGTTCATCATCGTGGCCGAGTCGATGGTGATCTTGGGCCCCATGCTCCAGGTCGGGTGCCGCAGGGCGTCGGCCGGCGTGGCCGAGGCCATCTGCTCGGCCGTCCAAGTCCGGAACGGTCCGCCGCTGGCGGTGAGGTAGACCTTGCGGACCTCCGCCCGGCGTCCGGCGGCCATGGCCTGGAAGACGGCCGAATGCTCGCTGTCAATCGGCAGCAGATCGACGTTTCGGGCCTCAGCCAGCGGCACCAGCAGGGCCCCGGCGACGACCAGGGCTTCCTTGTTGGCCAGCCCGACGGTTTTACCGGCGTCCACAGCCGCCAGCGTGGATTCCAGGCCGGCGGCTCCGACGATGGCCGCGACCACGAAGTCGGTTTCGGGCCGGCGTACCAGCTCGACGAGTCCCTCGGCGCCGACCAGCAGTTCGGTCGCGCCGTTGAGCAGCGGCCGGACATCGGCGGCGTGCCGCGGGTCGGCGATGGCCACGGCACTGGGCCGAACCTCACGGGCCTGTTCGGCCAGCTCGCGCCATCGGCTGCGCGCGGCCAGGCCGGCGGCGCGGTATTCCGGCCCCAGTCCCCGGATGACGTCCAGCGTGCTGGTCCCGATCGACCCGGTCGAGCCGAGAATCGTGATTCGCCTGCCCACCGACAAAGCCCGCTGGGGTGCCCGTTCGCGGCCGAATCCGCGATGCGGGTACTATAAATTCGCCCGGGCGGGCTGACAAGGCGAGCGGGCCGCGGCGTGCGCGGGCCGGAACCGCCGTATCCTGCTTTGGGCAATGGGGTTGTGCGTTTCGACGTCGTTGGCCCGCCCTCGTGCCGGTCGATATAATCGGCGTGCCGTCCGTCGGCGTCGGCTTCCCGGCTCGTGGCCGGGGCCTGGTTCAAGCCCCCGGGCGGCATCCAGGTCGATCATGAGCGAGATATTGCTGAGCGCCCGGCGGTTCCGGGTGGAGCGGCGGGTGGTGGATGTACCCGGGCGGGGACCGGTGAGCCGGGAGGTGGTGGTTCATCCCGGCGCGGTGCTGATCCTGCCGGTGCTGTCGGACCGCGAGGTGGTGATGATCCACAACTACCGCTTCGCGGTGGATCGCGAGCTGCTGGAGCTTCCGGCCGGCACGCTGGAGCCGCCGGAGCCCCCCGAGGCCTGCGCCGCCCGCGAGCTGGAGGAAGAGGCCGGGTATGTCGCCGGGCGGATCGAGCGGTTGTGCTCTTTCTACACCACGCCGGGGTTCACCGACGAGCTGATGCACGTGTTCACGGCTCACGACCTGCGCCGGACGGCTCAGCGGCTGGAGGGCGGGGAGCAGATCCGGGTGGAGGTCATGCCGCTGTCGGAGGCCCTGGCCGCGACGCTCGACGGCCGGATCGTCGATGCCAAGACCATCGCGGCCCTGCACCTCTACAAGGCCCGTCACGGAGTTCCGGCATGAGCTGGCGCGACCGTCCCTACGCCGCCGACGATGACGACCGCTCCGGCCTGCCGCAGATGCGCCTCCAGTTCCCCCGGCCGGGGACCGCGGTGATGTGGCTGCTGATCGTCAACGTCGCGGCGCACTTCGTGAACGTGGCGGCCTCGAACTGGGTCGATCTGAGCCGGGTGTTCGGGCTGAGCCTGGCGGGCCTGAAGCACCTGCTGGTCTGGCAGCCGGTGACGTACATGTTCATGCACAGCACCGGCGGCGGGCAGGTCGTCTGGCACCTGCTGTTCAACATGCTGATGCTGTACTTCATCGGCGTGGAAGTCGAGCGGCTGCTGGGGACGCGGCGCTTCCTGCAGTTTTATTTCACATGCGGGCTGGTCGGCGGACTGGCTTACGTGGTGTTTTCCCTGCTGCGGCCGGCATACGCGGGCGTGCCGATCGTGGGGGCCAGCGGAGCGGTCTACGGGCTTTTGCTGGCGGCCATGATCTTTTTCCCGCAAATGAAGATCCTGGTCTTCGTGTTTCTCATGCCGATCCGGGTTTTCGGGCTGCTGCTGATCGCATTCCTGGTGTTGCAGGGCATCAGCCCCGGCGGCGTGGGCAACCCCGGCGGGGAGGTCTGTCACATCGCCGGGGCGGCGGCCGGCCTGGCCTTGTTCCGGCTATGGGGGATGCTTCCGAAGGTGCGGATCCCCGCGGTGGAGGGCGTGGCCGGGCGGCTGCGGCGGGGCGCGTGGGAGCGTCGGCAGCGGGCCCGGGCCGCGCGGGAGGCCGAGGTGGATCGCATCCTCGAGAAGGTGCACCGCGAGGGCATCGCCGGCCTGACCGGCCGCGAGAAGCGGGTGCTGGCCGAGGCCACCCGGCGGCAGCAGGCGGAGGACCGCCGGGCGGGTCGGGGGCCGCGGTGACCCGGTCGGCGGGGCGGTCTTATCGAAGGGCGTTCATCCGCTCGAAGCAGGCGGCCCGGACCTTCGCGCCGGCGGCCGGCCCCCACAGGACGGACCGGGCCTCGTAACCGCCGTCCCAGTATTCCTCCTCGGTGGTCAGGTAGGACATGTAGCCGCCGGTCAGCCCGAGCACGAACGCCCGTCTGAAGCCCAGGTCGGCGGCGTCGGAGCGGATCTGCTCCCCGAGGCGCGCGGTCGGCTCGCCGGGCACGCTCACCAGCACGAGATCATCTCCCAGCCGCACGGCGTGAAAACGAAAACGCGTGTCGATCCAGCCTTCGTTCAACGGCCATGCGAATCCCGGGGCGTAGCGGATCACGCGGGCGCAGGCGCCGCTGGCGGCGGCCTCGTCCAGGCGTTGCGGCGCCAGGGCCAGTTCCCCCGGGCCCATGTCCAGGACCGCCGATTCGACGCCCAGCGTCGTTTCCGGCGACGTGACCGCGGCCTCGCGCAGCCGGAGCACCTCCGCGGCGATGGCGGCCCCGCCCTCCTGGAGCCCCTGCTCGCCGTGCCGATCCGGACTGATGTCGCCCTCGGCCCCGTTGACGAAGAGGGCGACACCGCCGCAGTCCTGCTCGATGCGGGTGCACGCGGCGCCCATCACGTCCGCCGACAGCCGCAGGTTGTCCGGCCGCAGGGCGGTTCCGTGGATCGGGAAGTTCCACAGCACCGCCAGAGGCCGGCCGTCGGTCTCGTCGATGCGGATCACGCCCAGCGGGGGATCCACATCCTGCCTGGTCCGGCGGGAGCAGGCGACGCCCGGCAGGCTGCCGGCGGCCCAGCCGACGCGGGCAGGTCGCAGACGGTCGCGGGCCTCGAGGAGGGCATCGACCGCGCGGTCGATGAACGGCTCTCGCACGGAAGGACTGGCCGCATCGACGGCCAGAAGGCTCCACAGCACCAGGTCGGTCATGCCGCCGGGCCCAGAGTGGGTGTGGGACGCGCAGACCAGCAGGTTCCCGGCGGACAGTTCCAGGCCGCGGGCTGCGGCGCGGGCGCGAATGTCATCGACCAGTGCCGCATCGACCGCCAGCAGATCCAAAGCCAGAACGGCCACGGTTGTGGCCCCGTCGGCGAGGATCATCGCCCGCGCGTGGATCGGGTCGCGGACTCCGGTACTGGGCCGGAAGAAGGTGACCTGGTTGAACGGGTTGATGTCCGGCAGCAAGCTGCGCCGCGACAGGTCGCCGTAGCCGGCCAGAGGGACCGGCAGGTGGGGAGTGGCGTCCACCCGGGCGGCGCCGGCGAAGATCGGGCGCGGGGAACTCCGGTCGCGGCGCACGGTTGAGGCGGCGGAGGTGTCGGGCTCCGGCGGCAGGCATGCCGTCTGGACCGGGCCACAGGAGGTGGCCGCCAGAGCCGCCAGGATGAGGGCGAGCCCCGCCCGCCCGGCCGACCGTCCGGAAACATGCATAGCCACACCCTCATGCCGGCCGCGGGCCGGCGGCTTTCTAAAGGCTCATGCCCGCCGGGTCGTGGGTGCGAAGCGCCAACGGAGGTTGCAGGACCTCGCTGAGCACAAACGCGCGGCGCAGTTCAGCGACAGACAGACCGGTCAGCTTGATCCCCTGCGCGGGACGTACGGTCCCGGCAGTCGCCCGGGACGAACGGTCTGCGGTGGCCAGAGCGTCCACAAGCGAAGGCTGCATGGCGGACTGCATCAGGCCCGGCCCGAGGGATTCCTGCGTTCGTTGGAATCCGGCCGGTCCGGCCGTCAGCGGTTCTCGCGGAAGCGGCTCGGGTACCGGGACCGGTCGGGGACGTGTCTCGGGTTGGGCCTGGGGTCTCGGGCGATCGGGCGGTCTCGGCCGGGCCGGTCGAGCGGCCTGGGGCTGCGGAGCGCCCGGCGCCGGCCGGACCGGCGGACGCGGAGGCCGGCGTTCGGCCATGGGAGCGCGCGGGGGCGGCTCGGGCCCGGCAGCCGGGGGCCGGGGCGGCCGGGGCCGTTGCGGTCGGGCCTGGCGTTCGGTGCGGCCGCTGCGGGCCTTTTCGACGATTGCGCCCAGCGCGGAAAGCACCAGCACGGCAATGACGTAGAAGAGCTCGGACGAATCGGCCTGGGCAAGCGTGCCTGCGAACATCCACATGGTTCACCTTCTTTCCCGGTCCGCGGGGTCCGGCGGTCCACGGGCGCCCGCGGCGCGAAGGCGGTTCACTTGGGCTCGCCGGTGGAGGCGTCCTTTCCGCCGATGGTGTTGCGCATGGCGGTGTCGGCCTGGATGTTGCGCAGGCGGTAGTAGTCCATCACGCCGAGGTTGCCGTTGCGGAAGGCCTCGGCGATGGCCAGGGGGATGGCGGCCTCGGCCTCGACGACCTTGGCGCGGTTTTCCTGGACGAGGGCGAGCATTTCGGCCTCGCGGGCCCGGGCCATGGCGGCGCGTTTCTCGGCCTCGGCCTGGAAGCGGCGCTTGTCGGCCTCGGCCTGGTCGGCCTGGAGCTGGGCGCCGACGTTGGTGCCGACATCGACGTCGGCGATGTCGATGGAGAGGATCTCGAAGGCCGTTCCGGCGTCCAGGCCTCTCTCGAGCACGCGTTTGGAGATGGTATCGGGGTTCTCGAGCACCGCCTTGTAGTCCACCGACGAACCGATGGAGGTGACGATGCCCTCGCCGACGCGGGCGATGATGGTTTCCTCGGTGGCGCCGCCGACGAGGCGTTCGATATTGGTCCGGACGGTGACGCGGGCCTTGGCCTTGACCTGGATGCCGTCCTTGGCCACGGCGTCGATGGTCGGCTTGCCCATGGCCGGGTTGGGGCAGTCGATGACCTTGGGATTGACGGAGGTATGCACGGCCTCGAGGACGTCCCGGCCGGCCAGGTCGATAGCGCAGGCGGTCTTGTATCCCAGGTCGATGCGGGCGCGGTCGGCGGCGATGAGGGCCGAGATGACGTTTTGGACCCGGCCGCCGGCGAGGTAGTGGGTCTCGAGGTCGTTGACGCTGATATCCAGACCGGCCTTGACCGCGCGGATGCGGCTGAGGACGATAGTGCGGGCATCGACCTTGCGGAACTTCATGCCGATCAGGTCGAAGATGGACACGCCGGCGTTGCTCATGAAGGCCTGGACCCACAGGCCGATGAACTGCCAGAGAAACACGATCACGACGATGCCGACGATGATCAGCAGGACCGAGAGGATGGCCCCGAAGGGGATGTCGCTGCCGCCCCGGGCCGCCAGGATGAGGTTCGCGCTGAGCATGTTGTTTTTCCTTTCCTCGTATGCCGGCGTCGCACGCCGCGCGGGGGTCAGGCGTCGGGACGGGGAGCCTCAGGCGGCACCGCCCGAACGCACAAAGTCCGATCCGCCAGCCGGACGGCCTCCACCGGCTCGCCGGCCCCGATGGCCCCGTGCTCGGCCTTGCACTCGACGCGCCGGCCGTCGAACTCGCAGGTACCGACGGGGCGCAGCGGGGTCAGGCTGCGTCCCCGGCGTCCGATGAGGGCCAGCATCTGCTGAACGGGCAGACGGTCCTCCTCGCGCAGCGCCGGGTTCGGCGGCGAGATCCGCCGTCCGACCGGCGTGCGGTGCCAGCAACGGACGGAGACCACCAGGCCGACCGGCAGGCCCACCGCCAGCAGCGCCAGCCCGGCCAGCCCCGCGGCCTCGCTGATCAGAAACGTCCGGTAGACGCCGTAGCCGAGCATGCCGACACCGACGATGCCAAGCAGACCGTGGGCCGGCAGAAAGAGCTCGGAGATGAGGATGGCCGACCCCAGACCGTAGAAGAACGTGAGGATAAGCCCTTCTTCGAGGTTCACGCGGACGGACTCCCGGAATCCTCCACCCGGCGGACCACCACCTTGACGCCTTCGCGGCGGGTGATGCGCACGGGCGTGCCCGCCGGGACGTAGCCGTCCTCGCTGACCACGTCGAGCAGCCGGTCGCCGAAGCGGGCCTTGCCCGCGGGCCGCAGGAGGCTCTCGGCGCGGCCGAGATCACCGACCCGCGCGACGCCGGCGTAGGGATCGTCGACGGCGATCTGTTCCCGTGTCGGGTTGGGGGCGATGATGTGCCGTGCTACCGGCAGGCGCGACAGGTAGCGGGCCAGCAGCAGAATGCCCGCGACCGCGCCGGTCAGACCGCCGGCGGTGGCCTTCAGACCGCCGTAGAAGTAGTCGTAGGTCATCTGCATGGTCGGCAGGCGGGGCACGAACGAGGGCGGCCCGGGTTCAGGCGGCACGAAAGACCACAGCACGCCGAAGCCGACCAGCAGCAGGCCCAGGATGCCGGGCACGCCGAAACCCGGCAGCAGGAAGATCTCGACGGCGATCAGCAGCAGGCCCACCGCGACGGCGACCAGCTCCCAGGTGACGGTGAAGCCCGCCAGGTATGGGGCGCCGAAGAACAGGATCAGCGCCACCAGGGCCACGCCGCCGGGCAGACCGAAGCCGGGGGTCTGGAACTCGGTGTAGGCTCCCAGCACCATCAGCAGAAAAAGCACGCCGCGCACCATGGGCGAGGCCAGCCACTCGACGACCGCCTCGGGCCATGAACTCTCCAGGCGGCGCAGCGGCGTCTGCACGCCGAGGAAGTCCTGCAGTTCGCGGTCGCTGCTGACCGTGGCCGCGGAGAAGCCGAAGGCCCGGGCCTCGCGGTCGCGCATGGTGAGCAGTTCGCGTTCGCTGACCACCGGCTGCTTGACCGTCCCGATCAGCGGGTCCTCGGTGACGTACCTCCAGGCGGTGCGGCTGCGGGAGTCGGGAACCGGCTCGACCAGGGCGGCTTTCTCGCCCTCGGCCCCCAGCAGCCGCAGGACGCCGCTGCCGGATCGCCCCGCGCCGGTTTCCAGCCCGAATAGCTCGTCGCGGGCCCGGCGGTTGACGAAGCGCCTCTCGCCGGTCTCGGTGTTGACCAGCCAGAAGACCTGCAGTTCCGGCCGGATCAGCGACTCGATGAGATCCATGTTGTAGCCGTTGCGGCGCGCCGAGTCGCGCAACTCGGCCATCAGCGGGCTGGTAATCTTGGCATCGACGTCCTCGGGCACCGCCGAGACGCCCTGGGGGGACATCATGATCGGCTGGCAGTCGCCCATGGTGGCGTTGGCGGCCATCACCACGCTCCCGGCGGCCAGGGCCACGATGGTGCCGGCGCTGTAGGCCGAGCGGTTCACCCAGGCGACGACGCGGACGCCGTCGTCGCGGAGCCGCTTGAGCTCCTGGCAGATGTCCAACGTGGCCTTCAGCAACCCCCCCGGGGTGTCCAGCTCGATGACCACGACGTCGAAGCCCTCCTGGCGGGCGGCCGTGAGCCGGCGGTCGACGCTCTTGTAGGTGACCTCGGTGATCTCGTCGCGGATCGGGATGACCACGGCCCGCTGCGGCTTTCCGGCAGGCAAGGACGCCGACGAGACCTCCTGCGTCGCGGGCGCTTCGGGGCCCTGCGCGTGCGGGGGGGGTTCGGCGGTTTCAACGGCCAGGCCGGTCCAGGCCGGCGGAATCAACAGGCCGCCAGCCGCCAGGAACAATCCGAGGGAAAGACCTGTCCGGCGCGGCTTAGCCATGATCATGGAGCTCCCGGGAGTCAGATGTCGCTCCTGTCGCACTGGATTCTATGATCGCCCCGGTCGCTCAGCAAGTTGAAGGCCGGCGATGGTTTATCACCGCCATCGGCGCGGTCCGATCAGGCCAGCCGGCGGTAGAGCTCCGAGCAGGCGGCGACCATGTCGCTGGCCTTATGGCGGGCCCGGACGTGATCGAGGCCGGCGTAAGCCAGTCGCCGGGCGGCGGAGCGATCCTCCAGCAGGTCGCAGAGCCGCCGCGCAAGGTCGGACGACCTGTATTCGTCGAAGAGCAGGGCCGTGCGGTCGTCCTCCAGATAGTCCTCGAGCGTGCGCCGCGGCGCCAGAACCACCAGCCCGGCACCCATGGCCGTCAGGGTGTCCAGCCGGAAGCGACCGCGGGTGGAGGGGAGGATGAAGAAATCGGCGGCGGCCATGGCGGCACGGAGGGCAGCGATCTCGGTGATCGGCCCGGCGAAGGTGACTCTCGAGCGGAGTTCCAGCCGCTCGGCCAGGCGCCGCAGGGAAGACTCCGCCGGTCCGGTGCCCAGCAAGAAGGTCTGGAGATCGTGGCCGGCCTCGGCCACCATCCGCAGGGCCTTCAGAACGTGGTCCAGGCCTCCGTGCCTGTCGAGCGCGGCGGTGACGATGGCGGACGGAACGGCGTCCGGACGAGCCAGGCATGCGGGCTCCTGGGCACAGGCGGTGCCCAGCGGGATGGTACGGATGCGATCCGCCAGGGCGGGGTAACTCTCGGCGACGGCCGCAGCCAGCCGCCGGGTGGGCGTGACCACTTCGATGCGTGCGGCGGTGGTGATCGCACCAAGGTGCTGAATATCGCAGGTATCGGTGACCATGCAAAGCAAGACGGCGTTCCATCGGGCGGTCCAATCCCAGCACAACCGTGCCAGCCGCGCCGAAAGGCAGTGGACGATCCGCGGGCGGCGGCCGTCGAGCATTTCCTCGATCTCCTCGGCGGGGGTTCGAAGCCAGCTCAGCCAGCGACGGTTGAGGCGACAGACGCGGGCGGGCCCGAGGGTCTCGCCCGCCACGTGAGCCGGACCGCAGGACAGCACCCGCATCAGCACGGGCTCATCGATCATGCCGACGCACAGTTGACGGGCGCCGGCTCCGAGGCGCGAGAAGGTGTCGTCGTCGATGGTCAGGAGCACCTCGACGGGGCCTTCGGCCTGCGGATCGGCGACGCTGCCGGGGGGAGCATCCATGCAGACCACCTGTTGCGGGTTCAGAGAAAGCCCTGGCGATAACCTGCGAGCATCCGCCGCACCTTGTCGCGCACCGCCGGGTCGTCCAGCGACTCGAGCCGTTCCAGGTCCAGCGGCGTGGCGAAGTAGAAGTACCTCCCGTGTTCGCGGTAATGCTCGACCGGCGGCTCGGGCCAGTCCAGGCCGACGGTCTCGAAAGCCAGGCCCACGAACTCGGTCATGGTGTCGCCGGAATCCTCGATGCGCTGTTCGAACTCCTCGCTGATCCAGCGGTCGTCGGTCAGCAGACCGACGCGGACCTGGGGAAGGAAGGGACGAACGGCGCACTCGATCCACACGTGGTCGCGCACCTCGTAACGGGTCGCAAGGGTGGAGTCGTCCTCGCGGTCGTGGCGCTGCGGAGCGTCCCAGCCGCACTCCCGGCGGACCGCGTCCTCGAGATGGCCGCGAAAAGCCTCGATCCTCGCCTTCTGGACCTCATCCAACGGCATGGGTTTCGTTCTCCGGGCAACACTCGACCGGCCCCACGCGCCGGGCCGGGGAGGCGAACTGCGGGCCGTCCTGCCTGAGCGAGCGCGGGCGCCCGGTCAGCCGGCTCAGGGCCCTGCGGCGCAACCAGGTCAGCGGGCGAGCGATCCTGCGGTGGAGGGTGATGGCCGTCCCGACGCGGTAGGAGGCGCAGAACTCCTCGGCCGACAACGTGTCGGGCCGGTGGCGGCGCCGGTGCTTGAGCAGGTGGTAGCGATCCGCCTGCTGGAGTCTGGCGAGCAGGAACCGGGCCAGGCCTTCGGGCATCAGGCGGCGCAGGGCCTGCGGACCCCGCAGCGGCCGGCAGTCGATGCCTCCAGGGGGATGGTACCAGGAAATCTGAAAATCGATCAGCCACGGCCGGCCGCAGTCATCGACCAGGATGTTTTCGCGTTTCTCGAGATCGACATAGGCCATATCCCGGCGGTGCAGCCCGTCCAGGATGGCCGCGAGTCGCGGAAAGAAGTCGTCATCGACCCGTTCTCGCGGCTGGAGGGGATGACCTTCGACAAAGGCGTGCACCAGGCCGGTCGGTCCCCAGCGGCCCAGGCACCGGGGAATGCCCGGCAGGCCCTCGGCGGCGCGGTAGTTGGCCGACTCGCGGTCCGCCAGCCATTGCCCCAGCCATTTCATCGGAAACCCGAACAGCCCCGCCAGCCGGCCGAGCTTGAGCACCACGAGCCCCGAGGGCCCCTGGTACAGGCCGGTGGCGGCGAAGAAGTCGTGCTTGAAGGTGCGCACGTGCCGGTAACGGCCGTCCGGCAGGGCGATCTGTTCGGGCATCTCGGCCGGCCCCAGGGCGCGCAGCCACAGGTGCCGCCGTGCCCGCGAACCCGACGGGGTTTCCGCCGGAGCGGAGATCCGCAACTGTCGGTCGGGCGAAGTCATCGGTCCCCGAACAGCGTCCGCTCCCGGAACTCGGTCGCCTGATCGATCAGCGCCTTGCGATCGACGGGCTGACGTTCCTCGAGGGTGAAGGTCATTTCCTGGCGGTCATGATACGTCCAGGGCGTGAGGATCTCGGCGAAGAAGTCGATCGGCGGCACCTGGTACCAGGGAGGGTCGAGCCGGCGGTGGGTGTGGAGGGTCTCGTATCCCTCCTTGCGGATGATCACGTCATAGTCGCCGTACCAGAGGAAGTCGACGCTGACCGGCGACGTGCCGATCTGCTGGTCGTTGAGGGTCACCTCCGCCCCCTGGGGGTCGGTGTGGATGGTGACGGTCCTCCGCACGCATCCGCCGGGCCCCAAACCGGCGGCGAGGACGGCCAAGAGGCACGGGCAGAGGCGCAGGCGGTTCACGGGTTCACCTCGATGATCTCGGCCGAGGGGCCGCGGGTGTCCACGATGGCGACCGTGCAGCGGCCGGTGACCCAGCCGCAGCATTCGCCGGGGTTCAGCCTCAGCCGGCCGCCCTCGACGCGGTTGACGATCTCGTGGGAGTGGCCGGTGACGACGATGTCGGCGCGGGCGAGGTCTTCGGGCCGGCACCACTCCTCGGCGTGGTGCAGCAGCACGCGCCGGCCGTCGATGTCGATCCACAGCGGCCCGTCCTGGATCATGGGCAGCACGGTCCGCAGGCCCTTGCGCTCGCCGTCGTTGTTGCCGTAGGTGACGTGCAGCGGTCCGGTCCAGGCCAGCAGACGCCGGGCCGCGAAGGGGGCCACGAGGTCGCCGGGATGCAGCACGGCCTGCACGCCCCGGGCGCGGAAGATCGCCAGGGCGCCGTCGATCGCCGGCAGACGGTCGTGGGTATCGGAAAGCACGCCGAGAAGCATCGCCCGGGCCACGCACACGGCGGGCGGGCGCCGAGGCGGCCTCGGCCGCGTGTCCGCCCGCCTGCATCTGACGGCATTCTATATACCTTCACGGGCGCGGACCAACAAGCACCCGCTTGGTCGGCCGGCGGCCGGCCATTAGAATCGTCCCCGTAGACCGTCCGGCGGCCCGAGCCGCGGGCGACAGGACCTGTCCACGGATGACGCAGCTTTCCACCCCGCCGGCTCTCCCGCGAATCGAACGCCTGCGCCGCGCGACGCGGATCGGGGCTTGGGCTGCGCTGCTGACGGCCATCGCCTATGTGGCCATGCCGTGGTGGCTTCCGCGGGGATGGATCGCCCGCCGCATGGCCGATGATCTGTCGGCCCAGCTCCGGCGACAGGTAAGCATCGGACGCCTGACCATCAGCTGGAGCGGCGGACTGGTACTGGAGGATCTGGCGGTCCGCGACCGGCCCGGTGGTCCCAACGAGTATCTGGCGACCATCAGTCGCGTGCGGTGCGCGTTCGACCCGCTGGGCCGGTTGTTCACGGACCGTGTGCCTCGCCTGGAGATCGACAACGTCCACCTGTGGCTCGTGGTCGACCGCGACGGGCGGCTGAACATCGACGATCTGCGCGACCGGCGCGGGGGTCGGCTGCCCTCGCATCGCTACCGGCTGGACAACGTGACCTGCCGCATCCGCACGCCGGAGGTCGAGCAGCGGTTCCGCATCGACTGCATCGACTGCACCCTGGACCCCGCGCAGGGCATGCTCCGGCTCTTCGCGGCCACCGGCGTGGTGCGGGAGTCGCCCGCCGGCGCGGCACCCGGCACACCGCGGCTCAGCGTGGACGCCCGGGTCAGGGTACCGCGGCTCAAGCGCGGCGAGCATTTGCAGGGCGAGGTCAGGATCGCGTGGCAGGATCTGGCCCTGACGGATCTGCCGGTGCCGCTGATCTCCCGGCTGCCGGTGGAACAGCTGGCCGGGATGAGCACCGGCGACCTGGTGCTCTCCACGCACCCGGACCTGACCATGGACTTCGACCTGGACGTCGAGCTGCGCGGCGTCCGCGTCGCGGCTCCGGCGCTGGGCCGCACCGCCCAGGTCCCCGACGCGAGGCTGCGCGGGCAGGGCCGTTTTGACCCGAACGAGGACGCCCTGGCCGCCATGACGTTCTCGTGGGAAAGCCCCGGCATCTCGGTACGCGGCCGTTCGGCCGAAGTCTCGCCCTGCCTCCTGCTCGACACGGACGCCGAGCCGTGGCTGACGCTGCGTGCGCAGGGCGAGGTACGCGACTGGGCGGCATTGCGGCGCGAGCTTCCGGCGGTGGATGCCTGGGCCCAGGGAGCCGGGCTGCAGGCCGAGGGACCGATGGGCTTTCAGATCGATGCTTCGATCGGACGGTCGATGGTGTCGTGCGAAGGCTCGCTGGACGGCCTGCGCTGCGGGCTGACGGCCTCGCCCGGAGGGCGGGCCGCGCTGCGACTGGCGGCCGGGACGGTCAAGCAGCTGCGGGCCGTGGCGGTGCTGGACCGTCGGGCCGGGCGGATGACGGTTCGCCGAGCCGACCTGCGGCTGGGGGGCCTGCGTCTGGCGGGGAACGCCCAGTGGTCCGTGCCTGCCTCGACCGGCGCGGACAAGGAATCCGGTTCCGGCCTGGTTCTGGCCGCCCGGACGCTGGCCCTGGAGGCGGCCTGGCGGACCGAGTCGATGGGCGAAGCCATGATTATGGCACCGATACTGCTCGGGCGGATCGATGGGCTGGAGTGGTCCGGTCCCTTCGAGGGCGAACTGAAGGTCGCCCCGGGCGAGGGCGGCTCACAGGTATCGTTGAACTGTGCCCTGCCGGCCGGAAGTCGGCTGCGGCTGCTGCCGGTGGTGGACAAGGCTGCCGGAGTGGACGCCCGTGTGGAGGTCGCCGGCCGGTTTCCGCATGCCGAAGCGGGCGAAGCTGAAGACCTGAGCCTCCGGCTGGCGGTCGGCGGCGGGCGTCTGCGGCTCGAGCCCGGCGGACGGCTGCGGTTCCGGATTCCCGGACCGGCCGGAGATCCGACAGAGCGGTTGCGGCGCGTGGAGCTGGAGTGGGATCTCGACTGGACCATCGACCGCATCGAGGAACTGCTGGGCTGCTGTCCGGCCTGGGCCCGGGAGTCGGTCGGCTCAGGCCGGGTTGTCCGCGGAGCGGCGCGGATCCGCACCGGCGGGGCGCGTCGCGGCGGATCGCCGGCGGAACGGCTGGACTGGCGGGCGACGCTGAACGCCGGAGATCTGGTCGCCCGTTGGGATGCGTGGCTGGCGAAGGCCCCCGGTGAACCCCTGACGCTGGAGTGCAGCGGGCGCTTCGATCGTCGGGACGACGGCGACGAGCGTCTGATGGAGGCCCGCGTGGAAGGGCGTTTCGGCCGGGCGGAGGCCTCGATGCTGTGGAGCCGGTCCGGTCCGGATTCCTCGGACGCAGGACAATTCTCGCTGGATGTCGCCGTGACGTCGGTATCCGACGCCCTGCGGCTGTGTCCCGAGGCCGGTCGGCAGGTCGCGGCCTGGTCTCCGACCGGCACATTCACGGCCCGCCTGGACGACGTGACCGCGGACGGCGCGCACCAGGGACGGCTCCAGGTGGACGCCGGGGGGCTGGGCCTGCGGCACGAGGCCGGGTGGGGCAAAGATCCGGGCGTGCCGGCTCATCTGGCGTTGCGTTGGAACCTGGCACCCGGCGGCGTGAACGACCCGGCCGAATGGACGCTCCAGGTCGAGCGCGTCGAGGCGGTCCTGGCCGGCCTGGAGGTTCGGAGCGGCCGGCTGTCGGCCGAAATCCGCCGAGGCGAACTCGAAGAAGCCGGATGGATGCCGTTGGGCTTCGGGCCGTTGGAGGCGCGGGTGACACACGCCGCGGCCCGGGGTCGCGCCACCTGGGACGCGGCGACAGAAGATCTGTGGCCTTCCCTGGCCGCATGGGCGGCGTCGGCCGACGTGACCGGCGGGGCCGACTGGCGCGTGGAGGCCCAGGCTTGCGATGACGGGCTGGCTTTCAGCGGCCGGGTGGATGCCGGCCCGGCGGGCTTCCGCGTTCAGGCCGGCCACCCGCTGGTTCCGGTGGTGCGCAAGCCGGTCGGTCTTCCGCTGACGGTGGACTGGGAGGCGACATTATCCGGCGTGCCGGGGCCCGAGGGCCCGCATGTCAGGCTTCGGCGTGTGGGGCTGGAATTGGACGGCAACGACGCGAGCTTTACAGGCGAGGTTTCGATTCCCCTGCGTCGGCCCGGCGAAACGCGGCTTTCAGGCCCGTACGCGGTCACCGTGCGGCTGCCGTCACCGGCGGTGCTGCCGTCGGTTTTCGAGAATTCGCCGCTGCAGCCGCAGGAGGGCTGCCTGGAGGTCGAAACCCGGGGGCTGGCCGGACCCGGGGAGACGGTCCTGAACAGTCTGGCGTGCCGGGCGGACGCGTTGCGTCTTCTTTTGGCCGGGGAGCCGGTCTGCCTGGACGGCGATCTTCAGATCGGCCCGGGGCAGGCG
>CALLOB010000068.1 GCA_938005315.1 uncultured Phycisphaerae bacterium | reverse complement strand
GGGCATTGTGCTGAGCAAGACTGCCGAATACGCTCTGCGGGCGATGGTCGCGATCGCCCGGATCAAGGAAGACCGGCCGGTGCTGGCCCGCGAAATCGCCAAAAACGGCCGGATCCCCGACAAGTATCTCTCCAAGGTCCTCGGCGACCTGGTGCATGCCGGCGTGCTGACCAGCGCCCGAGGCATCGGCGGGGGCTTCAAGCTTAAACGCCGACCGGACAAGCTCCGACTGGTCGACATTCTTCGCCACTTTGACGACATTCCGTCCCGCGGGCGGTGTCCTCTGGGACATTCCAAGTGCACCGACGCCAAACCCTGCGGCATGCATGACCGATGGAAGCCTCTCAAAGAGGCCTACGCCAATCTGCTGGAGAAAACCACCCTGGCCGACATCTCGGGCGACCCGCCGGCCGCAGGGACGTGACCATCACTGCCCCACTGTTGGGAAGCCCCCGGGTTTCCGATAAGATATGGGCTCCACAACGGTTCGGCTGGTTCCGAAGGTTGCGGGCGACGCGGTTCGGCAATCCGGACTGACGCCAAGCCGTCCGGCCGCGGGCCACCGTGACCCTTGGCCACCGCGTGGGGTCGGACCGGTCATGACGCCCCCTGGACCGGGCGGACGCGGATCCGGGCGGTATGAGGTCAAGTCCATGACGCGCGATCGGGCAAGGCGGCTCTTGTTGTACCGGCCGGCGGTGGTCGGAACGGTTCTGTGGGTCCTGGGCGGTCTGGCGGGGATGCCCGGCTGCACGGGCGCCTACGAGGCATTCCTCAACAACACCGCCTCGCTCGGCGGAAGCACGCCGGGGCAGCGCGGAAGCCTGGCGGTGGCGTTCATCAACCGCACGCCGTATCGGGCGGTGTTCACGTTCGGCACCTATGACCCGCAGGATGAGAACTCGGTGCCGATCTTTTCGCAGTTCTACGTCGATCCGATCCGGACGCCCGACGGCTTCAACCGCGGCCTGGAGGGCAACGAATCCAGCGGCGTGATCAGCTTCCTGTCCGGCGGCCGGGCCTTCTGCGGAAGGATGCTCTCACTGGGTGGGGAGGAGATGATCCGCCGCATCAGGAGCTTCAACGCCACGCGGCTCAACGACGGTGTGGCGCCCGACGCCGCGGCGCTGAAGCCGGGTATCGCCTTTTCCGGCAAGCCGATCGACGACACCACCGCGCCCCCCGACGACTTCGCCCGGCGCGACGCGGTCGACACCCTCCAGGGGGCCTCGTATCCCTGCGGCGCCCTGGTCATTTACACCTTCGAGGTCGATCCCCAGGCCCCCCAGGGCATACGCATCGATATGGAGTTCATTCCCGAGGATCAGACCGTCTACCCGTCCAATCCTCAGCAGTAGACCGGCCGCTCAGATGGGCATGCCGGTGATGCGGCCCTCGAAAACCATCCGCTCGCCGACGAAAGCCTGGGTGTCGGCGATCACGCGGCGCGGTCGTATATCGGCCAGCTTCATGATCACGTGCATGACTGCGGGAGGGGAAACCGTGCCCCGGAACTTGACCAGGTCCACGCCCACGAATCCCAGGAAACCCGGAATTCGGCCCACCGTCGCCGCCAGGTAGGCCGCCAGCTGAGCGGCGGTTTCGATCATCAGCACGCCGGGCATCACCGGTCGGCCGGGGATGTGGCCGCGGACCCAGAACTCGTCAGGGCGTACCACCCGCCGGGCGACGCCTACACCCAGGGCTTGGTCCACGTGCAGGATGGCGTCCAGCTGCATGAACTCGTGGCGATGCGGCAGGTACCGGTAAATCTCCTCCCGGTCGGCGATGACGCGGTTGAGGTCGAGCGTCGTCAGATCGATCAGCGGGGGACTGGCCATGGAAACCTGGATCACGCCGACACGCGAAGCTCACCCCACTGGTCCGGCCGGCCGGGCGATGACCGCCTGAAGCCTCGGCACCCGACCGGCCGCCCGGCGCGAAGCCCGGACGCCCCGGCCTGCCGTCGCGCTGAATCCTCTCATGCCTCCTCTGAACTGCGGACCTCGAGGATCTTCTTGCGGACTTCCTGAGCGGCGGCCTTGATGTCCTGCATGACCTTGCGGACCCGGGTCCCGGCAGCCTTGTTGCCGCCTTCGGCCTTGGCCACGTCCTCGCTCGCCGACTCCACCAAGCGTTTCAGCTGCTCGTATTCTTCCATTCGAGGATGCTCCCAATCAACAGCAAGTCCACCCGGGGCCACCTGCGGCCTGGGTTCGGCGATGACCGCTTTCGCCTGCCGGCCAGACCGCACATCACACGCCAAGCGGCGGGAGTCTACACCAGCCCCCCGCGCGATGCAAAGCGGTACGGCCGTCGGTCGCCGAGAACACGAGCCTGGGGACCGCAGGTCGGCGGCAGAAGGGTTCGTGGCCGGCCGGGCGGTTTCGGTGAGGGTTTTTCGCGACCATGGGTATGAGCCGATCGATCGATGCCGCGAGAATCGTTCATAACCTGCTTTCATGAATAAACTTGCATGACCTTGCGTGCGGCCGCGACGTCTTGCGAGATCTGCTCCTTCAGCGCCGCGGGAGATTCGAACCGAATCTGAGGTCGCAGCCAGTTCATGAATGCCAGCCTGACCGGCTGCCCGTAGGCATCGCCTGAGAAGTCTGGCAGGTGGGCCTCCACGCTGACGCGGTTTCCGTCGAACGTGGGATTGACTCCGACGCTGATGGCCGCCGTGAACAGCCCGGCCGGAATCTCGGCCTGACCGGCGTAGACCCCCGGCGCGGGGATCAGCTGGGAGCAGTCGCCGACATTGATCGTCGGGAAGCCCAGCTTGCCGCCCCGCCCGGCGCCGTGCTCCACGCGACCGATCAGGGCATACGGGCGTCCCAGGCAGTCGGCCGCCTGGTCCACGGTGCCGGAAGCCAGAAGGTGGCGGACCAGTGAGCTGGAGATCACCGCGTCGGGGTGCCCTCCCAGGGCCACGCGGACCGGCTCGACGATCCGGACCTCGAACCCCCATTGTTTTCCGGCCTGCCGGAGGCTTTCGGGCGTGCCGCCGCGGTGGGCGCCGTATCGGAACGACGCCCCCTCGACCACGGCCCGGGGACGGAAGCGGGCGACGAGAATCTCCCGGATGAACTGATCGGGGGGGATGTCGAAGAACTCGCGGCGGGCGGGCACGACCACGATCGCATCGGCCCCGGCCCGGGCGATGAGCCGGAGCTTCTCGGCGTGCGGCGTCAGCGTGGGGGGCACGCGGTCCGGTGACAGGATGGTGGCCGGGTGGGGATCGAAGGTCATGACCACCATTTCGCCCCCGAAGTCCCTGGCCCGTTGCCGGGCTTCGGCGAGAATGGCCTGGTGGCCGCGATGCACGCCGTCGAAGTTGCCGATCGTCAGAACGACGCCCTGAAGTCGCAGGCTTTCAAGATCGTCGATCACTCTCATGTCGCACGGACTCCTGCCAGGCAGGGCAAGCCGGCGGCTCAGTCGATGCAGGGCGGATGCGAGCCGGCCGCGGTCGGATCCGAAAGCTCCGGAGCCGGCGGCGCCGGCAGCGTCTGCACCACCGGCGGAGGGGGGGGCGCCACCGCGTGGCGCACCCGGCGTCCCAGCTCGACCGGTCGGACCGCCGAACAGCCCGCGCCGGCCAGCACGACTGCGGCCAGCAACCTGCGACCGCGCCTCCATCCGGATCCGGGCATGCCGCTTCTCCAGCCGGCCGCGGCCGACGGTTTCGCCGGCGGTTCGGCCTCGGGCCGCCGGGCCTTTCAGGGCTCATGCCGGCGGGCCGGGGCTTCCGATAATACCATAGAGCGAGCGGAAGCTTGTGCGCGCGGGGCCGGCGAGGTTAAGCTGCCCCCGCCGCTCGGCCCGATCAGGGATGATGCCGTCTCACGGGCCTGCCGCAACGGAGTGCCGGCTGCCATGGCGATTTCTCCCCTTCCGGCGCGCGACCAGGCCGCGCCGCAGATGTCCCGCGAGGACCTGGATTCGCTGATCCGCACCTTTGACCGCGCGTCCGGTCCGGTCTGGATCCACGACCTCTCGGCCCGCTGCCTCTACCAGAACAACGCGGCCCTGCGGACCGACGCGGACCGCAGCCGCGCGACCGCGATCGACATCCTGGATCACCGGAACCGACCGGTCGGCCAGATCCTGATGCCCGCCCGTTGAGACCCTTGCCCATCCGCGGACCGGCTCCCCACGACGGTCGGTCGCGCATCGACTGATCCGACCTGAAGGTCACGCGGCCCGCGCACCGGTCACCCGGCCGCCCCATGGCCGGTGCGGCCGGCGGACCTGTTCCGGCGTGAATGCCGAACGACCGGTTCCGATAACCCCGGCTCGTGTTCCCCGCTGCCGGCTCCGGCCGGGCGGACCGGTCGGCGGAGCGCACGAACTGGTTTTTCGAACGTTCAGCCCCGCAGCCATCGTGACGATATGGCGTGAGGACCGACGGGCAGGGGGAAAGTGCCGGAAAGATCGAGAACAGGCGTCGTTTATCCATTAGTGGAGGCACTTACGCTCATGGACGTCAGGTTCATCAATCCGTTCATCGCGGCCGTCAAGAACGTGTTCAACACCATGGTGGCCACCCAGATCACCGTGGGCAAGCCGTATGTGATCAATGCCAGCCAGGAGCCGGTCGCGGACGTCTCGGCGGTGATCGGGCTGTCCGGGGACGTGGTCGGGTGCGTGGTGCTGAGCCTGCCGATGCAGTCGGCGATGAACGCGGCCAGCAAGTTCGCGGGGATGGACCTGACCCCGGACAACCCGGACTTCGCCGACGCGCTGGGCGAGCTGGCCAACATGATCGCCGGCCAGGCCAAGTCGAACTTCACCGGCTTCAACGTGAGCATCTCGCTGCCCAGCGTGATCATCGGTCGCGAGCACGTGGTATCCCAGTCGCGAGCCAAGCCGCGGCTGGCCCTGCCGTGCGAATCGCCGCTGGGCACGTTCCACGTGGAGGTCGTGATGGTGGTGAACAAACCGTCCGCGCAGCAGGCCCCGGCGGCGGCCACCGTGTAAGCGGCGATTTCGTCGCGGGACGGGCCGCGGGCGGGTCGGCAGAAGAGCCGGCCGGGGGCAGAAACAGGCGGTTGTGATCAAGAGGGAGTTGAGCCCAATGAAAATCCTGCTGGTTGACGATTCCCGAACCATCCGGAACATCCAGAAGAACGTGCTCGGTCAGCTGGGCCACAAGGAGATCGCCGAGGCGGCCGACGGCGTGGAGGCCCTCAAGGCCATCGCCGAATCCAAGCCGGACCTGGTGCTGATCGACTGGAACATGCCCAACATGGACGGCATCACCCTGGTCCGCAAGATCCGCGAGACCGACAAGGCCCTGCCGCTGATCATGTGCACGACCGAGGCCGAGAAAAGCCGGGTGATCGAGGCCATCAAGGCCGGGGTCAACAACTACGTGGTCAAGCCGTTCACCGCCGAGACGCTGGCCGAGAAAATCAACACCACCCTGGCCAAGCTGACCGCCGCCGCCGCCGCCCACTAGCCGCGGCGCCGCCGGGTCCCGGGAAGCCGCCATGACCGCCACCGCGGAGAGAGCCGCACGCGTCATCCTGTCCAAGGACGGGCTGCGCGCCACGCTCTCGACCCGTAACCTGGACCCCGCCGGCCTCAGCGCCGAACACCTGATCACCGCTCTGCGCGAACTGGGCGCCCGCATCACCCCGGAGGTCGAAGCCCGCGTCGTCGAGGTCGTGCGACAGGCCCGCAACGGCGGCCTGGGCGACGAACCGGTGGTCCTGGCCCAGGGCGTCGAGCCGGTCGAGGGCTCTCCTGCGACCTTCACGCTCACCGCCGGCGAGCAGCCTCCCGCGGAGGCCGACGAGTCCGACCGCGTGGACTTCTATCGCAGCCAGATCCTCACCGTCCGGGCGGGCGACGTGCTGGGACTGTACACGCCCGAGGTGCCGCACACCCCCGGGGTGGACATCGCCGGCCGACCGGTGCCCTGCCGGGTGCCGCTGCGTTCGGTCCACCTGGGTTCCAATGTCCGGCTGGCCGAGGACGGCCGCACGGTGGTCGCCGAGGCCGCAGGCAAGGTCCAGATCACCTCCGGCTCGGTGTCGGTCATCGAGGTCGTTGAGATCGCCGGCGACGTGGACTTCAACACCGGCGACCTCGACGTGCCCACGCACCTGGTGGTCAACGGCACGATTCGCGAGGGCTTCGGCGTGCGGTCGGGCGCGAGCATTACCGTGCGCGGAGCCATTGAGGCCTGCCGGGTGGAGGCCGCCGGCGACCTGCAGGTCAACGGCGGCATTGTGGGCCAGGGCAGAGGGCTGCTGCTCGTCGGCGGGGAGGTCTTCGCCAAGTTCTGCAACGAGGTCACGATCCGTGTCGTCGGCAATCTGATCGTCGCCCACGAATGCCTGAACAGCCGGCTGCACACCGACGGGCATCTCACGCTGCTGCGCGGAGCCACGTTGGGCGGGTACACCTACGCCCGCCTCGGCGCGGAAATGCCGGAGCTGGGCAACGAGGCCGAGGTCAGGACGGTGCTGGCCCTGGGCCTGGACCCGGCCGCGATCATCGAGGCCCGGGCCATCGACGCCCGCATCCGCAAGCGCCGCGAGGCCGCCGAAAAGATCCGCAGCACCGTTCAGCCGCTGCTCAACCAGCTCAAGCGGCTGACCCCCGACCAGCGCGAGCGGGCCACCGAGCTGATGTACCAGGCCGACACGCTCGACCAGGAGGTCGGCCGGGAGGAGAGGCGCCGGGACGAACTGCTGACCAGGGCCGGCCCGCCGGCCGACCAGCCGGCGTCGCTGGTCATCCGCAAGGCCATCTATCCCGGCGTGACGCTGATCTTCGGTGACCAACTGACCCGGATCACCCGCGTCCGCAAGGGGCATTTCAGGATTCTCCGTCGGCGGGGTGAACGCTGCGAAGAGATCGTGTTGATTGACCGGCTGTCGGGCTCGGTGACCAGCCTGCCGATGTACGAGCTGGACCCCGAACTGGTTCCCCCCGCCCTGGAAGCGGTTCCCGGGAGCAAGGCGGAATCAACCGATCCTGCCCCGCAGCCCGCCAAAGCCTGAGCTGCGGCCCCGACATGCCGGCCTTGGGCCGCGCCCGGCCGCCGCTGGTATCTCTCCGCGGGTTTT
The DNA here is from genome assembly GCA_938005315.1 of uncultured Phycisphaerae bacterium. Classification (GTDB taxonomy): domain Bacteria; phylum Planctomycetota; class Phycisphaerae; order UBA1845; family PWPN01; genus CALLOB01. The sequence continues at coordinate 54,194 of CALLOB010000068.1, read as the reverse complement.
CCTATACTGCAACGGGTTTTTCGAACGGGTGACGGCCTACTGTCTCCGCCAGCCTGAGGATCCGGCTTTTCATGGCCCGATGGCGCATCATCGATGCCTCGCGAACCGACGCCGCCGCTCAGCTGCGCGTGCTGCGCCGCCCGCTGCTGTTGGAAGGACTGGTGCTGGACGACGGCCCGGAGTGCCGCACCGTCCGGGAGATCATCGCCGATGTCCGGCAGCGCGGCGATGACGCGGTTTCGGACATCACCGCTCGCGTGGACGGCGCCCGCGTTCCGCCGGAGGCCGTGCGCGTGCCCCCCGAGCGGATCCGGCAGGCCTGGTCGGATATGACCCCGGAGCTGCGCTCGGCCGTGCAAGGCGCGATCGACTCCCTGACCCGCTTCCAGCGGCACATCCTTCCAGATGCTCCCCCCCCGCTGCGGGAACGCGGGCGAACGCTGGAAATGCGGCCCACCCCGCTGAACCGGGTCGGCATCTGCGTGCCCGGGGCCGCGGCCCCGCTGTTGTCCTCCGTTATTCACTGCGCCGTCCCGGCGAGGGTCGCCGGCGTGCCGGAGCTCGCGGTCATCGCCCCTCCGAGGCACCGCGGGCCCGACGGCAGCTTCGACGTGCATCCGGCCATTCTCGGCGTGGCCGGGGCCCTGGGCATCGATGAGGTCTACCGCATGGGCGGGGCCCACGGCGTGGCCGCCCTGGCCCTGGGCACGCCGCGCGTGCGGCGGGTCGACAAGATCGTCGGGCCCGGCGGGGTGTACGTGCAGCTGGCCAAGCGGCTGCTTTACGGCGTCGCCGACATCGACATGTTCGCCGCCACCACCGAAGTGGTGATCATCGCCGACGACTCGGCCCGCCCGTCGTTCCTGGCCGCCGACATGCTCGCCCAGGCGGAGCACAACCCCGGCTGCTCCATCCTGCTGACCGACGCGCCGGGGTTGCCGGAGCAGGTGTGCGGCGAGATCGAGCGCCTGCTGGGTACGCTGTCGACCGCCGAAGCCGCCGCCCGCTGGCTGGAGGAATACGGGGCGATGGTCGTGGTCCGCGACCTGGACCAGGCCGTCGCCCTGGCCGACGAGATCGCCCCGGAGCATCTGGAGATCGAAACCCGCCGCCCGCGCGAGCTGGCCGCCAGAATCCGCCACGCCGGCGCGATCTTTCTGGGGCACTACAGCCCCGAATCCGCCGGGGACTACGTCGCCGGACCTTCCCACGTGTTGCCCACCGGCGGCACGGCGCGCTTCTGGTCCGGCGTGTCGGCCCTGAGTTTCCTGCGCTACACCAGCATCACCGAATACGACCGGACGGGACTGGCCGCCGACGCCGGTGCGATCGACCGGCTGGCCCGGGCCGAGGGCCTGGAGGCCCACGCCCGCTCGGCGACCTGCCGGGTCGAGGAGGCCGGCTGAGATCCGCCCGACGCGGCCCGCAAGCGTTCCGGCGAAATCGACGATCATGAGCTACTTTCGCGCCAACATCGAGCTTCTGGACGGCTACATGCCCGGTGAGCAGCCCACCGACCCGTCGGTGATCAAGCTGAACACCAACGAGAACCCCTACCCGCCCTCGCCGGCGGTGCTGCGGGCGATCGCGGCGGTCACGCCCGAGCAGCTGCGGCGTTATCCGCACCCGCTGGGCAACCCCTTCCGCGACGTGGCCGCCCGGCACTTCGGGGTGACCCGCGATCACATCATCTGCGGCAACGGGATGGACGACATCCTGAACCTCACGGTGCGGGCCTTCAGCGGGCCGGAAGCCGCGCTGGCCTACCCCGTCCCCACCTACACGCTGTATGCCGTGCTGGGGGCCATTCAGGCCTCGGTGGTGCGCGAAGTGCCCTGGAAGCGCGACTACGGCCTGCCGATCGACGAGCTCGTCCAGGCCGACGGGCGCGTCACCTACCTGGCCAACCCCAACGCGCCGACCGGCACGCTGGTGCCGTTCGAGCAGGTCCGCACCCTGGCCGAGCGGCTCCGCGGCGTGCTGTGCATCGACGAGGCGTACGTGGACTTCGCCGATCAGGACTGCATGGAGCTGGCCCGATCCCGCGACAACGTGCTGGTCATGCGGACCATGTCCAAGGGCTACGCCCTGGCGGGTCTGAGGTTCGGCTTCGCCGTCGGGCATCCGGACCTCATCGCCGGTCTGATGAAGGTCAAGGACAGCTACAACGTCGATGCGGTGGCTATCGCGGCCGCTTCCGCCGCCCTGACCGACCAGGAATACTTCCGCCAGACCCGCGACCGGATCGTCCGGGAGCGCCGGCGGCTCGCGGAGGCCCTGGCCGGTCTGGGGCTGGATACCCTGCCGAGCCAGTCGAACTTCCTTTTCACCCGCTTCGAGAGGCCGCCCGCCGGGCAGGTCTATGAATCCCTCAAGGCCCGCGGAATCCTGGTCCGATACTTCAACAGCCCCGGGATCAGCGACCGGATCCGCATCACCGTGGGCACGCCCGAGCAGAACGACGCCCTGATCGCCGCCCTGAAGGACCTCCTCCGGTGAGCAAGCGACCGACTTCCGCAAAACGTGCCGCCCGCCCCCGCCGGCCGGCGCCTCGCACCGCGGCCGTGCGCCGCGCGACCCGCGAGACCGCCATCGAGGTCGAGCTCGCGCTGGACGGCCGGGGCCGGGTGTCCGCCGACACCGGCATCGGGTTCTTCGACCACATGCTCGATCACCTCGGCCGCCACGGGCTGCTGGACCTGACCGTCCGGGCCCGGGGCGACCGGCACGTGGACGACCATCACACCGTCGAGGACGCCGGCATCTGCCTGGGGGAAGCCCTGGCCCGGGCCGTCGGCGACAAGAAGGGCATCCGCCGCTACGGCTTCTTCTGCGTGCCGATGGAGGAGTCGCTGGCCCAGGTGGCGGTGGATCTTTCGGGCCGGGCGGCGACGGTCTTCCGCGTGAAGTTCCGCGGCTCCAAGATCGGGACCTTCGACGTGCAGCTCGTCGAGGAATTCCTCCGGGCCCTGGCCCTGAACGCCCGCATGAACCTTCACGTGGTCGTGCCTTACGGCACCAACGACCACCACGTCGCCGAGGCGATCTTCAAGGCCCTGGGCAAGGCCCTGCGCATGGCCGTCGAGACGGACCCGCGGGAAACCGACGTGCCCTCGACCAAGGGCGTGCTGTGAGCCGCCCGCTTGGGGCCATAAGCCTCACTCATACCGGTTGCGGATCAGGAACGCCCGAAAGGTCTCGACATCCATGACGCCGCTGCGGCAGCCGGCCACGCTTCCGTCGGGCCGCACGATATAGAACGCCGGCAGCCGGTCCACGCCGTACTGCTCGGCCAGACGGGGGTGCAGCGCGGTATCCAGCCGCACCGGCACGTACTCCCCGATCAGCCGGCGGATGTCGCCGTCGGCCAGCACCTCGCGGTCCATCCGGCCGCAGTCCTCGTTGAAACCCGAGACGAACGCGACGAGCAACCGCCGCTGCTCGCGCACCGCCTTCTGCCGCGCCGGCTCGTAGCCGGGCTCCCAGAGAACCGAGCCGCACCCCCCGGCCAGGATCAGCAGCAGTAAACCACCGCTGAATCTGCCGGCGGGGTACCCCCGATCCGCCAAAGACCTTGTGGACGTCTTACGTTTCATCGCCGCCGCCCATTGTGGCGAAAAACCGGCTTCCGGCAACCTGCGAGACGCCCTGCGGAGATCTGTGACGGTTTTCCGGCGCGGCTGCGACTATCGAGGCGGAAGGGCGCCGGCCCTGCCGCCTGCGACACGGCTTGTCCGCAGTGACTTTGGCCCGCCGGCCGCCGTGGATATCGTCCGGCAGGCCCGGGGTGCCGATAAAACACGCGTATGAGCGACGCGCCCGCCGGCTCCCGCCCGCCCCGGGGCCTGAGCATCCGCCAGACGCTGTGGCTGGCCACCGCGTTGACGGTCGCCTCAACGGTCCTGGGCGCCAGTGCGTTGTACCGTTACCACCTCCACCGCGCGCTGCTGGGGACGCAGCAGGCGCCGGTGATCGCCCTGGCCGAATCATATGCCGAAATGTTGTCATCCTTGATGGCCGAGGGCCGCCGGGCGGAGGCGGAATCCCTGGTCCGCACGCTGGCGTGGCACCCGGCCTCGCAGCTGCTGGCGGTCATCGCCGCCGACGGGCAGGTGTTGGCGGCGCGCGGCGACCTGGGGTTGCTGGAGCGCGCGGGTCTCAAGGCCCTGCCTCCCCTGAAGGCCGGCGGGTTCTACGCCGAGCGCGTGCCGGCCCGCCCCGATCATGGCCTGCCGGAGGCCGACGTGGCGGCGGTGCCCCTGACCGGCGCGGGAGCGGCCGAACCCCTGGGGCGGCTGGTCTACGCCGTTCGCCCCCTTCCGCGACAGGTGCCTCCGCCGGCGGATATCGTCCGCTTCTTCGCGGGCCTGGCCGGCATTGCCGCCTGCGGACTGACGATGGGTTTCCTGCTCCTGAAGCGCATGGTGGCCGACCCGCTTCGACGGCTCACCGAGGATTCCCGCCGCGCCGGCGCGGCCGGTGCGGCGAACCGACTCCCCACCGACCGGAGCGACGAGATCGGTCAGCTGGCCCGCATCGTGTCCGGCCTGCATGGCGACCTGGACAACTGGCGCGGTCGCGTCGAGGACCTGGAACGCTCGCTGGACGACCGCGTGGCCGCCGAAACGCGACGCCTGACGCTCGAGCTCAAGCGCGCCCGCCGCGAGATCTGGACCGACCCGCTGACCCGGCTGGGCAACCGCCGCCTGCTGGACGAGAAGTTCGGCGACATCTTCAACGCTCAGAAGTCCATGCGGCAGGAACTGGCGGTGGTGATGGTCGATCTGGACAACTTCAAGGTCCTCAACGACCTGCGCGGCCACGACGCCGGCGACGAGATCCTGCGTTTCGCGGGAGATCTGCTGCGCCAGGGGTTGCGCGACCAGGACCTGGCCATCCGCTGCGGCGGGGACGAATTCGTGCTGATTCTGCCGGGCGTGACCGAGGAACAGGCCCGGGCCGTGGCCGCTCGCACCGTCGCCCTGTTCGCCCAGCGCACCAAGGCCCTGGGCCTGCAGCCGGCCCCCACGATGAGCGCGGGTATCGCCACGTTGCGCGGGCACCAGCCGCCGGATGCCCAGAGCCTGCTGCAGATGGCCGACCAGGCGCTCTACGAGGCCAAACGCCAGGGCAAGGGGCGGGTGGCGGTGTTCTCCGGCCGCAACGCCGTCGCGGGCCGGAAACCCTGAAGAACGCCTCCGGGCCTCACTCTCCCGAGGCCGCCGTTGCGTCAGGGTAGACGTACACCGGCAGGCGGTCGCCGGTCACCGCCTGGCCCCGGGGATCGCGCACCTCGACGGCCAGCTCGTAGCGCCCCGGCGGCGAATCGGTGCGGACCGCCAGGCTGGCTTCGGCGGCCTGCGGACCGACCGGCACAGCGACGGTCGCCGTGCGCGGCGGGGCGGCCGGATCGTCCAGCGAACGCAGCACCGCCGTCACCGTACCTGCGGTCGTTTGCGGCGATCGACAGGCGGTCACGAGCCGGAAGAACCCGCCCTCGACCGTCGCCCGCCGACGCCACATCAAGGCGGCCGAGAGCTTGTCGCGATCGTCCGATGGCGGGAACTCCAGCCGCGCGAACTGGCGAGTCTTCTTGCCCAGCGTCATGGCCTTGGGCCGCAACTCCAGGCGGCCCTTGCGGCGGACGCCCCCGTCGCAGTCGTTGACCACCACGTCAAAGCCGATCCGGGGCCAGAGATCCGGCGACATGGGCCGCAGTTCCTCCAGCGGCACGGAGGCCTCGTACGTCGTGCGTCCGTCTTCGCGGATGATCCGCACCTCGGCCCCGTCCACCGGGCCGAGCGGCTGGCCGCGGCGTCCGGCGAAGCGCCAGAGCACCGGCCGGCCGTTGTCCAGGGCCAGACCCAACTCGTGGTCCTCCTCTCCGTAGCCGTAATCGCGGCGTTCGAGCGTCGGATCCAGGCCGATCTGCACGCTATCGCCCTTCCAGAGGTCCGCGCCGTGGTGCGGCTGGGCATGGACGTCGTCCGTGACCTCCGCGGCCAGGTAGAGCCGGGCGTCGTCCGCCGCCAGGGCCACGCGCGCGGCCAGGTCGCCGGGGGCGCCGAAGTGGTAGCGGCCGCTGCGGCGCAGCCGGACCCTGACCGGTGCGCCGTCATGGGCATCCTTGTACGGGGCCATCCGCTCGTACACCTGGAACTGCCAGTTGAGCTGGTGGCTGAGCATCCAGACGAGCACGTCGCCCTCCAGGATGCCCGCCCGGGCCGCCGGCGACTCCGGCGCGACCGCGGTGACCACCACGCCCCGGCCACCGAATTCCTCCAGCACGTACTTGCGCTCCAGATCCTCGTCGATCTGCGCGAAATCCATGCCCATGTAGGAGGTGAAGTGGAGCCGCCATTTCGGATTGGACAGGTCGTTGACGATGACGGTCTCGATCTCTTCGAGCACGTCGGGGAATCCGTGCGTCGCGGCGTCCATCGCGATCCAGGCGGCGTGAGGCCAGTCGTCCAGCCGGCCGTCGATCCGGATCGCGCCGGCCCGGACGGCAACATGGTCGGCCGCGCCGCCGGCCCGCGCGGCCACATCCGGCACGGGTCCGCCGTCCCATTTCAGTTCCAGCCGTCCGGGAACCCGCGACTCGCCGGTCGGCGGCGAGAACTCCAGCCGCCCGTCCTCGCGGACGAACACCAGCCGCTCGTAGCCCGCGGCCCGGGCCTGGGGCGAATCCACCAGAAAGTCGAAGGGAATGCCCCTTCGGGAGCACAGGATCGCCTCCCACATCGCCGCGGCCGAGATGTCGCCGTAGCCGGCCCCGCCACGGGAGCGTTGCTCGCGCTGCATGCCCCAGGTGCCCTGCCAGGAGAAGACGTAACCCGGCGGCAGCACGATCCCCACCCTGGCGGCCCGGCTGGCCTGGCGGCACGAGCGCCGCGGGTGCCGGCAGACGTGGCGCAGGAGCCCCTCGGCCAGTTCCCGGTGCACAGCCAGGTTCATCGGCGGATAGATCCAGAACCAGATGTAGCGGGCCCCCATGTCGTAGGCCTGCGTCAGGGCCGGCAGCCGCAGCGCCGGGTCCCCCTCGGGATACACGCTGACGCCCCAGTCGCCGTCGAAGGCCCGGGCCGCGCCGCGCAGGAAGGCGTTGAGGCAGTTCACCTGGTCGCGGAAGGTCAGTCCTTCCAGCCCCTCATCGCCGTAGAGCTCCTGGGGCTCCCAGCCGTAGCCGCGCTGGACGTACCGGCCCTCATGCACCAGTGCCGGGGCCCCGGCCGCGAACTGGTACCAGGCCGACCAGTAGTCGGTGTCCCATGAGATCGGGTTGGGCAGCAGCAGATCCAGCGTGCCGTATGGCGAGTCGTGGCCCTTGCCCAGCAGCCGGCGGCTGATCGTGTAGTGAGAGGTCACGCGCTGCCGCAAGGCCTCGGCCACCTGCTCGGGCCCGGTGGGATTCGCGGGGATGTCGCCGCTCCAGCCCAGCCGCACGCTGGGCTCGTCGATGAACATGGGCCCGGGGATCCAGTTGCTGCGGTAGAAGGTGTCCGGGAAAACGGGCGTTGCCCGGCAGAAGACCGGCTCGTACCAGAGCCAGCGGTTCTCCTTCGGTTCGCCGTTGAAGAAGTTGACGCCGCGGGCGATCAGATCGCGGTATTCCTCCGCGGTGTAAGGCCGCTCGATGTGGTTCTGAGCGTCGGGATCGGGTTTCTGAACGTCGTAGTCCACCTGCGCGCCGACGATGAGATCCGAACGCAGTCTCAGGACGCGGGCGTCGGCGAAGGACACGCGCGGCGGCTCGCCGACCGGCAGCGTGCGGACCAGGACATGCCCCAGGTAGGCTCCCGCCGAGGCGAAGCCGCCGTCGAACACCGCGTCGATCGCCGGGCGGGGCAGAAAGGACTCGGCGAACTGCAGCGCCGGCAGCAGGGCCCGGTCGTCGGCCGCCTCGCGGTAGTCCAGCACCTTGCCTTCGCTGTCGGCGTACAGGTAGCGGTGCACCCGGCCGATGCCCTCCGGGCCGGTCATGGCGCAGCGCTCCGAAAGCAGTCGGATGCCGAAACACGGGCCTTTCGGGGGTCGGGCGGCCAGCTCCCACCAGACCAGGCTGCGTCCCTCCACCTCCTCCCGGCCGGTGATGCGAAGGCTGACCTCCGTGACCGGCACGGCCATGCGCTCGACCGACGGCGACATGACGTAGAATGCTTCCGGCGGCGCCTGCGGCGACGCATCTTCCGCCGCCGGGGCCTGCGACGGCGCGGCCGCTGCCCATACCATGGCCGCAAGGACCGCCGCCGGACCACAGCCCGGCGGACACGCCCCGAGGAAGGACCGATGGCTCACGATGCCCTCCCGCGTGATTGACACGCCTGTTTGAACTGGTTTAACATGCCCTGCTGCCGCAGATTCGCCGTAGCATTAGTCTCCCGCTCGGGGGTTGTCAAACCGTTTCTGGGCCGCGACCGTTCCCGTATCTTGCGGCACGAAAGGAGATGGCGATGCCGACCACGCTCTGGACGCTGCTTGTGCCCGCCCTGGCCGCGGCTCAGCCGCGCATCGAGCCGGGTACGCGGGCCCACTACCTGGCGCTGACCTGCGAAACCGGCGAACCCGCCCCATTCGCCGCTGTTGATCTGACCTTCGGCCCGGCCGGCGGGGAAGGCGACTCCGGCGCCGTGTGGTGGCAGCTGGAGGTCCATGACAACGCCGCCGGCGAGGGCGAGCCGCTGGTTCGCCTGTGGGCTCTGACCGCCGAGGACCCCGTCTCCGTAGCCGGCGGAAACACCTCGCCGCCGACGTTCCACCGCTACATCCTGCAGGTCCCGGCGACCGGCGAAACCCTGGAATACCGGAACGTCCGCACCGGCCGGGCGCTGCTGCCGCCCTGGCGGGACTTCGGCCGGCTCTTCGTGCCCCGGCCGGCGCGCCACGTCGCCTTTACGCAGGGCGTGCCGCACACCTGCGAGTACCTCGGGCATGTGCTGACGCTCAAGAGCATCCGGACCGGCGTGCCGTTCTCGCCGCCCCCGGAGGCCGGGGTGCTGGAGCTGGACCCCGAACTGCTGGTCGGCACCTCGCGCAGCTTCAGGGACGCCGAGGGGAAACGCCTGCCCCAGCAGCCCGAACGACAGGACTACACATACGTTCCGTTCGTCCAGGCGGATTATCCGGTGATGATCGAGGCGGGGATCAACCTGTTCATCGTCACGCCCGCCCAGGAGGCTTTCGTCCGCGCTCAGCCCGTCTTCTACATCCGCGACCCCCGCGGCAAGCCCCCGATGCGCTACCCGGCGGACCTGTATCGCTCCAACTACCTCGGCTCGGAGATGTTCATGGACGAGCCGTCGGTCATCATGGTCGGCGACGAGCGCATCCACAAGACGCTGTGGTACTTCTCGGATGCCGCCGCGGTGATCGAGAAGCGGGTCCGGGCCCGCTACGCCTCCGACCGGCACTACGGAGCCTTCGCCGTCGAGGCCGGCTTCCGCTCGCTGGGCGTGAGCTTCGGCGACATGCGGCTCGAGCAGTGGGACTACCCCTCCTGGGAGACCTATTACGACACCGCCTACTACCAGATGGCCGGCGGACTCAACGGCATCGTGCACGAGGGCCGCTATCAGCTCGCCGAGTTCGACGAGAAGGTCGCTCCCTGGCTGGAATCGCCGCGCTCGCACACCGCCGAGGAGATGCTCCGCTATCACTATGCCTTCCTGCGCGGGGGCGCCCGGCCCTTCGGCAAACACTGGGGCACCGCGATCTACGGGCAGTGCGACCCGGCCATCGCCCCGCTGGCGCTGACCCTGGCGTACGACATGGGCGCCCGTTACCTGTGGTTCTGGACCTCCGACCACGATCACCACCTGCCCTGGCCCGAGCAGCTGGCCCTGGCCCGCCACCTCCGCGACCACGTCCGCGCGCATCCGCGGCCCTCGATCGCCGCGCCGCCGCCCCAGCGCGATCTGGCCATCCTGATCCCCTATGGATACTTCCTGTCGCTGGAGAACCTCTGGTGGGTGCGGGAACTCGACCCCCAGGGCGGCAACGAGTCCTCCGCCCGCTTCCGGCGGCTGATGCGCCGGGCTCACGCGGCCATCGAGGAGGCCCTGGTCCGGCACGAGGACTTCGATATCACCGTGGACGACGGCCGGCCGATCGAGGGCTACCGGCGGATCGTGCGCATCGACCCGGCGGAATGACCGCCGGGCGGGGCGAGGGGCGCGGACGATCGCCGTCCGGCAGGCTTCCCGTCGACCGTGAGCCCGGACGGCCGCATGGCTCAGCCGGCCGGTTCGGATGCCGGTGCGGCGGGCGGTTCGGGAGCCGGGCTGGGGGCCGGCCCGGACGCCGGTCGGGGCGGCAAATCCCCGGCCGGCGGCGAAGTCGATTCCGGGCGGGATGCGGACTCCGGCTGAGACGCCGACGCCTGCCGCTCGGCCGCGAGGATCAGCTCCCGGCCCTCATCCGAGAGCAGGTAACGCCAGAAATGGCGGTCGCCCCATCCGCTCATCTGCCGCCCGTCGAAGAACATCGTCGGCGTCTCGCGGATCCCCAAGGCCCGGGCCTGTTCGACGTGGGCGTGGATGCGGTCCCAGGTCGAGCGGCGGCCGATGTACTCGCGCATGGTGTCACGGGTAACCCCGAGTTTCTCGGCCAGTTCGAACAGCCGCTCGGCGCTGAGCTTCTTCTGCTCTTCGAACAGCTCGTCGTGCATGGTCCAGAAGGCCTCGTTGCCCGCGACGCTCAGCACGACGTCGGCGGCCACGGCCGCGGCGCAGGCCCCGGCGTGCAGCGTGCGCGAAATGCCCGGATTGCAGCTGGTGTCCATCGGGAAGTGCTTGAAGACGAGCCTGAATCCGCCCGGATTCTCCTTCAGCCGCTCCTCCATGTGCCCGGCCAGCAGCCGGCAGTGCGGGCACTGGAAGTCGCTGAACAGCACCACGGTGTGAGCTGCGTTCGGGTCGCCGCGCACCGGGTCGTCGGGCAGGATCGGCACCTCGCGAGGCGGAGCCTTCAGGAACCGCTCGACGTTGAGCCGGACGTCCTTCTCGTAGTCCTGCCACCGCTGGTAGTAAGCCTGGGCGTAGGCGCTGCTCAGCCGCCGCCCGTACTCGCTGGCCCCGGCGGCCGACAGCGCAACCGCCAGCAGCACGCCGGCCAGGAGCGTTCCGGCGGTCGGGCGGGCGGGGGCAGTCTCGGCGTCCTCGTCGGGTCGCCGGGGCCACAACAGCAGCGTCAGGATGAACAGCAGCAGCGTGGCCGCGTGGGTCACGGCGCACAGCGGGCACCACTTATCGAGCAGGCCGAACATCACCGCGGCGAAAAACGCGCAGTAGACCACGCCCCCGCCGGTCGCGCAGGCCGGCAGCCACTGCATCCACCGCCGGTCGCCCGCCGGACGCCCGACCACCAGGAACCAGGCGGTCAGGAACGAGAAGAACACCCAGCCCAGCATGGCCGTGGGGATGACCACCCGCCGCCCGCCGCGGACCCACTCGAACTTTCCCCAGCCCGAGGCGATCACGTCGTCGCAGCTGGTCGTCGCGGCGGCCTCGCAGACCTGCTTGAGTAACGGGTCGCCCCCGACCTGCAGGACCACGTGATGCTGAAGAAGCACGCCGCTGGCCGCCAGTCCGACCATCGCCAGCAGGGCGGCCAGTCCGATACCGAACCGTGCAAGGGGTCTTTCTCCGTCGGCGGCGTCGCAGCCGGGTCGCACTTGCTGCGAAGCGGTGGGCATGGCTGAATCCTGCGAAAGGGCCTGGGCCGGTTACGGTTGAGCACCCTGGTGTTCGGCGGCAGACTCCACCCCGGCGGACGCCGGAACCGGGAACTGCGGCGGCGGAGCACTCTCGGGCGGTTCATGGGGCGTGGCCGGGGGGGGCAGCGCGGCGTCTTCCACCGGACCGTAGGGCAGCGCCGGGCGGGCCGGCGCGGTCGCCGGCGGCCCGCCGCCGCGCGGGCCCTCGAAGATCGTCCGCCAGGTCCGGGCATGCCGGGGCGAGGCCAGCCGCTTGCCGTCCACGTACACCGCCGGCGTGCTGGTGACCCGCACCATGTCGCGCTGCTGCTCGGTCAGCACCTTGGATTCGACGAGTTCCAGCCCTAGCCGGTCGCCGGCCTCGATGGACTCGCGGATCCGGCGCCCGACCTCGGGGCTGTTCATCGTCTCGCGAAAGCGCTCCTCGTCCAAGCCCAGCCCGCGGGCCATGGCCGGGAAGTCGGGCTTGTCCTTCCAGGCCTTCTGGGTCTCGAAGAGCAGGTCGTGCATCTTCCAGAAGACCTCGTCGCCTCCGAGGATCCGGGCGGCCTCGGCGGCCCGGGCCGCCTCGCAGGCCAGCGGGTGCAGGTCCCACCGGCTGGTGGGGTTGCAGGCCGTGCTGATCGGCCAGTGCTTGAAGTAGAAGCGCACCCCGCCGCGGGCCTTGCGGGCCATGGGCATGACCGTCTTGCGCAGGTACTCCTCGAACTTCGCGCACCCGGGGCACTGAAAATCACTGAAGATCACCACGGTGTGTGCGGCGTCGGCCGGACCCAGGGCCGGGGCGTCCTCCAGCGGGATCTGCACCGGCGGCGTCAGCTTCCAGGCCAGGTAGGTCTGCTCCCAGTAGTTGTCAAAGTAGGCCAGCTGGGCGGTCAGGCCGCGGTAGGCCTTCTCCATCCCCGCGGAGCGCTTGCGGTTCTGGGCATACAGGATCTGAAAGTGCAGCGTCCCGACCAGCAGCAGGGCGACCACGCCCACGTTCACCACCGTCCAGCCGTGCGGCCAGGACCCCTCGGCGTCGTCCGGGCGACGGGCGGGAGGGGCGCCGAACAGCGAGGCGTCGCCGGTCGAGCCGGAGCCGGGCAGCATGACCGTCGCCGCCGCGTCGCCGGTCACGCGCGGACGGCGCGGCCACAGCAGCAGCGCGAAGACCAGCAGCAGACCGCTGGCCACGTGCGTGAAAAGGCACAGCGGGCACCAGGCCTCCAGCCGGGTCCACATGATCACTTCGAACCACGCCGCGATCCCCGCGCCGACCAGCGTGGTCAGCACGAACAGCAGATGGATCCTGACGCGGCGGTGGCCGCACCAGCCGATCAGCAGCAGCCAGCTCAGCATGAACGCGAAATAGAGCATGCCCAGCTCGGACGTGGGCACGTGAGGTTCGTCCTTGGAGGCCCCGAAGGGGATCGTGCCCCAGCGGCTCTGGCTGACCTTCGCGCAGCTTGAGCCCTCGTACGCCGTGCAGACGTTCTCGAGAAACGAGGGTTTCTCGCCGGTGGCCCCGTAGTGCTGACGGGTCAGGCTGTCGCTGACGTACAGGCCCGCGACGCTGGACAGCACCGCCAGAAACCACACGATCAGGCGTGCAGGGAGAGATCGCAAGGCCATGCTCCTGTCGATGAGGACCGCCCGACGGCGCGCGGACCGGCGCACGGGACCGGGCCGGGACGCCCGGCCTGGGCGCGGGTTTGCAGCCGGGGCCCGGGATCCCTACACTTCCGAGCCATGCGCAGTCCGCGCGTCCTGATTCTGAGAACCGCAGGCACCAACTGCGACGAGGAAACCGCCCACGCCTGGGAGCTCGCCGGTGCCCGCGCCGAGCGGGTCCACGTCGGCCGGCTGATCGAGCGGCCGGACCTGCTGGGCACATGCGAGATTCTAACCATACCCGGCGGTTTCAGCTATGGCGACGACGTCTCGGCCGGCAAGATCCTGGCCCTGCAGCTGGTCCACCACCTGGCTGGGGCCCTGGAGGGGTTCCTGGCGGCCGGCAAGCTGATCCTGGGCATCTGCAACGGCTTCCAGGTGCTGGTCAAGGCCGGCCTGCTGCCCGGCGCCGGTCCGGCCGCCGGTGCGCGGTCGTCCCGCCAGACGGTCACGCTGGCGATCAACGGGTCGGCACGCTTCGAAGCCCGTTGGGTGCACCTGAAGGCCGGTCCACGCGGTTGCGCGTTCCTTCCGCCCGGCGAGATCCTGGCGATGCCCGTCGCCCACGGGGAGGGAAGGCTGGTGGCCGCCGATGGCGCCGTGCGCCGCGGACTGGAGGAAGGCGGGCATGTCGCCCTGACCTACTGCGATGCCCTGGGCCGTCCGGGGCCGTATCCCGTGAACCCCAACGGCAGCGAACTGGATATCGCCGGTCTGACCGACGCCGGCGGTCGGATTCTCGGGTTGATGCCGCATCCCGAGCGTCATGTGCACGCCGCCCAGCACCCTGAATGGTCCCGGGGTCCGAGAGGGCGCGAGGACGGCCGGGTGATATTCGAGACCGCCGTGCGAGCCGTCCGGGGACTCTAGCCGAACCAGATCGACGCCCGGGCCGAGCCCCGCGGCGGCGGAGATCCAACATGAGCCTGGCGGGCAGCAGCTACCCACGCCGTTTCGTTCCGGTCGACGCCGACATGGGCGACTGGTCGCAGGTCGAGCCGCTCTTCGACCGGCTCGAGGCCCGACCGATCGACGGCGTCGCCGAACTCGAGCAGTGGCTGCTGGACGTCAGCGAGCTGAACGCCTGCCTGAGCCAGGAATCCAGCCGCCGCTATGTGGCCATGACCGGCCACACGGACGACCCGGCCCTGGAGAAGGCCTGGCTGGACTTCATCGAGAACATCGAGCCGAAATGGAAGGAGCGGAACAACCGCCTTGACCGCCGCTATGTGTCGATGCCGCAGCGGACCGCCCTGGATCCCGCGCGCTACCTGGTCTACGATCGCAACACCGCCGTCGGCGTAGAGATCTTCCGCGACGAGAACGTGCCGCTGCAGACCGAGGATGCCCGCCTCGATCAGCGATACCAGAAGATCTGCGGGGCGATGACCGTGAACTACGAGGGCCGTGAGCAGACGCTCCAGCAGATGGCCCGCTACCTCCAGGAGCCCGACCGCAGGATCCGCCGGGAGGCCTGGGAACTCATCTCCGCCCGCCGGCTGGCGGACCGCGAGCCGATCGAGGAGATCTTCGACGCCATGCTCGATCTGCGGACCCGGATCGCCGCCGCAGCCGGCCTGCCCGACTTCCGCGACTACCAGTTCAAGGCCTATCGGCGGTTCGACTACACCCCGGCCGACTGCTTCACCTTCCACCGCACCATCGAGCGGCTGGTCGTGCCGGCGTTCCGCGGGCTCCAGCGGGAGCGCAGCGCGCTGCTGGGCGTCGAGCCGCTGCGACCCTGGGACCTGGCGGTGGATCCCCGCAACCGCCCGCCGCTGCGCCCCTTCGAAGGGGCCAGGCAGCTCTCCGAAGGTTGCTCGGCGATCTTTCACCGGATCGATCCCGAGCTCGGGGCGCAGTTCGACGCCATGGTCGCCGCCGGCTGGCTGGACCTGGAAAGCCGCAAGGGCAAGGCGCCCGGCGGCTACCAGGCGACGTTCGACGAGGACCGCCACCCCTTCATCTTCATGAACGCCGTCGGCGTCCACCGCGACGTGGAAACCCTGCTCCACGAAGGCGGACACGCCTTTCACGCCCTGGCATGCCGCGACGAACCGCTGCTGGCCTACCGCCACTGCGGCATGGAGATGGCCGAGGTGGCCTCGATGGGCATGGAGCTGCTGGCCAGCGACCACCTCGACGTGTTCTACTCGGGGGAAGACCTCGTCCGGGCCCGGCGCGAGCAGCTGGAAGGCATCCTGTCCACGTTCTGCTGGGTGGCGGTGATCGACGCGTTCCAGCACTGGCTCTATGAGCATCCCGGCCACACCCGCCAACAGCGCGCCGCCTGCTGGATGGACTTGCTCGGACGGTTCGGCGGCATCGAGGACTACAGCGGGCACGAAATGGCCCGCCAGTACGCCTGGCAGCGCCAGCTGCACCTGTTCGGAGTGCCGCTGTATTACATCGAATACGCCATCGCTCAGGTCGGGGCTCTGCAGCTTTGGGCCCGCGCCCGCCGCGACAAGGTCCGGGCCCTGCGGGACTACCGCCGGGCGTTGGCCCTGGGCGGCTCCAAGCCCCTGCCGCAGCTCTGGGAAGCGGCCGGCCTGAGATTCGACTTCAGCGAGCAGACCGTCGGGCCTCTGATCGAAATGGTTCTGGAAGAGCTGAGTCTGCTGGCCTGAGAAGTGGTGTCGACCGGCTTGCCGGCCGTTGGCCGGGATCAGCGGCCAATCCCTCAGGCGATGAGTTGAATCACCAGCCTTAATATCATAGCCAGCAAAAGTTTAAGACTGCCGCCAGACTAATGTGTCGCCAGCCAGGCATGGCTGAACGGCAATTATCGATACAATCGATACAAATCTCCCATTTTCAATTCGGGCCCATTTCAACATAAACCAATTATTTTCAATATCTTACAGGGACCCATAACAACAGAAGGCTGACTCGCGCATCGGTATGCCCCTTGTCAGTACGGGCAGCAGGGATGGAGGTCTCTGTCTTCAGGAGGCGCGAGTCGCTGCCATGCGGGCGTTGTTGAACCAGGTATCTCGAGGGAACGAAGCCGCCGCGCTGCTGATGGGCGACTTCTTCAGCCGCAAGGTCAAGATCATCGTCCTGACCCTGCTGACCTACGCCGCGCTTTGCTGACCCCGGCGGTTCGGGCAGGCCGACCGGCGGTGCGGACCGGCGGATGATCGGCCCGGTCGCCGGGACGCGGTCGGTCCGTCCGATCAGGCCCAGGGTCCCCGACCGAAACACACTCCCTGCACAGACCGGTGATCTGAAAACGATGCGCCAAGGCCTGGAATCCGCAGCTGGCGGCGATGGTCCGGCGCAGGCGGACCACGCGGCGGCTGTCGAACTCGATGATCCGCCGGCAGCGGAGGCAGACCATGTGGTCGTGGGGCGTCTGACCGAGGGACCGCTCGTAGCGAGCGGCCTTGTCGTCCAGTTGCACCTGCCGGAGGATGCCGCAGTCCACCAGCAGCGGCAGGGTGCGGTAGATCGTGGCCTTGGCCACGCGCCGGCCCGACTGGCGCAAGGAGGTCAACAGCCGGTCGGCCTCGAAATGCTGGTGCCCGCTGAGAACCTCATGCAGCACGCGGCGCCGCTCGGGCGTGAACTTCAGCCCGCGATGTCTGAGGTAGAGCCGAAACGTCCGTTCGGCCACCCGCAGCTGGTGTTCACCGGTGTCGGCGGACATGTCGGCCCCCACCTGACAGCGCGTCGTTGGCCTTCGAGCATAGCCCGGGGCCGGGCCGATGCAACCATCCCGCCGCCGCAGTCCAGTCCCCATCCGGCCGGGCGGGTGGGAAATGTGCTCATGCGGAACTAGAGTACTGTGGTCCCGGGGTGCCGGCCATCGTGCATCGATTGGCCGGGCCGCCGGCCGCTTCAGCGGCTTGCCGCCGCCGGGGCTGTGCCGCGTCGCTTCAGGCCCCCTTTCTGCAGGGAGATCCGGCTCGTGCGTGCGATGGTCTGGTTCCGGTCGGACCTGCGGATCCGCGACAACCCCGCGCTGCATCATGCCTGCCGCGAGGCCGACGAGGGCGTGGTTGCGGCATACGCGGTCTGTCCCGCCCAGTGGCAGGCTCACGACTGGGGTGCGGCCAGGGCGGATTTCGTGCTGCGTCACGTGGCCGCCCTGTCCCGGGAGCTTGAGGGCCGGCGGATCGCGCTGCGTATGCTGACCACGCCGGACTTTGCCGGGCTGCCGCAGCGGCTGCTGGACCTGGCCGGCGAGCATCACTGCCAAAGGCTGTTCTTCAACCGGGAATACGAGGTCAACGAACTGCGGCGGGACGCCGCGGTGACGTCCCTGTTCGAGGGGCACGGCCTGCAGGTTCGCGCGTTTCATGACCAGCTGGCCCTGGAGCCGGACGCGGTCCTGACCGGTTCCGGAGGGCCCTACACGGTCTATACGCCGTTCCGGCGGGCATGGGAGCGGGTTTTCGAGGACTCCGCAGGCCCTGAGGTTCTGCCGGCCCCGAGGGCCCGCCCGCACATGCTGGGCAAGCCCGACCCGGTGCCGCCGCTGCCGGCCGGCCTGCCGGGGAAGGCCCGCGCCGATCTCTGGCCGGCGGGCGAAAACACGGCCGGTCGGCGCCTCCAGGCCTTCGTGGAGCGTCGGCTGACCGGGTATCACGCGTCGCGCGACCTGCCGGCCGAAGAGGGCACCAGCCGGCTGTCGCCGTACCTGGCCTGCGGTGTGCTGTCGGTCCGGCAGTGCCTTCGGGCGGCGCTGGAGGCCAACCGGGGCCGCCTGACCTCGGGCGATAAGGGCGTGCTGACCTGGATCGGCGAGCTGATCTGGCGGGAGTTCTACCGCCACATCCTCATCCGGTTCCCGCGGGTGAGCATGCATCGGCCTTTCAGGCTGGAGACCGACCGCCTGCCCTGGCGGGACGACGAGCGGGGCCTTTCGGCCTGGTGCGAGGGGCGGACCGGCTTTCCGATCGTGGACGCCGGCATGCGCCAGCTGGCCGAAACCGGCTGGATGCACAATCGCCTGCGCATGATCGTGGCCATGTTTCTGACCAAGGACCTGTTCATCGACTGGCGCCTGGGGGAACGTCACTTCATGCGGCACCTGGTGGACGGAGATCTGGCCAGCAACAACGGCGGATGGCAGTGGTCGGCCTCCACCGGGACCGATGCCGCCCCGTACTTCCGCATCTTCAACCCCGTCGCGCAGAGTCGGCGCTGGGACCCCGAAGGCGCGTTCGTCCGCCGTTTCGTGCCGGAACTGGCCGATGTTCCGGCCGATCGGATCCACGAGCCGGACGAAGCGACTCGCCGCCGGGCCGGTTATCCGGCTCCCATCGTCGATCACGCCGCCGCCCGGGCGTATGTCTTGTCCGTGTTCCGCCCCGGAGCGGCCGCCGCGTCGTCCGGCGGCCTCCCGCGCGCGACGGAACCGGCCCGCAAGTCCCCGCGCGGGCGAGGCACCCCCGGCGGCGCCGGTGCGCGCCGATCCGAGTGAAGCCCGCGGACGCGAAAAAACGCCTCGACCTTATTGCCAGGAGCCGGTTGCCGGGTTATCTTACGCGGGGCAGGCCCGCCGGCGGGCGGCGGGCGGAGTGTTCTTCACGGAGCCAGCGCCATGGCCAAGAAGAAAGCCAAGACGGCGGCCAAGAAGACCGCCAGGAAGTCCTCGAAGAAGGGCGGCTGCACGATGAGCAAGTGCAAGTAACCCTGCGGCGTTCGAGACTTCGCCGGGCGGGCTCCCCCGACGGGGCTCGCCCTTTTTGTTCGCCCGCGCTGCGTTTTCAATGGTCCGCGCGGGGCTTTTCATCTCGGCCGGTTCCCGGGAAGAGGTCGTCGCATGTCCGTGCGTTTCGTGATCGGTCGGGCCGGCAGCGGCAAGACGCACCGATGCCTGGAGGCGGTGCGTGCCCGGCTGCGCGTCGAGCCGGTCGACGGGCCGCCGTTGCTGCTGCTGGTGCCCGAACAGGCCAGTTTCCAGGCCGAGAAGACGCT
This sequence comes from uncultured Phycisphaerae bacterium, assembly GCA_938005315.1. Lineage (GTDB taxonomy): Bacteria > Planctomycetota > Phycisphaerae > UBA1845 > PWPN01 > CALLOB01. The sequence continues at coordinate 34,900 of CALLOB010000068.1, read as the reverse complement.
GGTCGAAACGCCCGACGTCCCGGGCTTCACCCGCTGCCAGGTGTTGAGCTTCAACCGGCTGGCGTTCCGGATCTTCGCCGAAGCCGGCGCCGACCCGCGCCGGGCGGATGAAACCATCGGCGAATTCGGACGGATGATGGTGCTCCGGCGCCTCCTGCGGCGGCGGTGCGGCGATCTGCGTCTGATGGGGACGGTGGCCGACCGGCCCGGGTTCATCAGCGCTCTGGCCGGCAGCATCGAGGAACTGCTGCGCGAGAACGCCGCGCCTGAGCTGCTGGCCGAAACCGCCGCCAGGCTGGAGGCCGACGACCCCCTCAGCGCCGCTCGCCTGGCGGATGTGGGCCTGCTCTACCGCGACTACCTGGACTACCTCTCCGCCGATCGCATTGATCCCGGTCAATACCTGCAGCTGGCCGCCGGACGAATGGCCACGGCCGGCTGGCTGGACGGGGCCGAGGTCTGGGTGGACGGGTTCGCCGGATTCACCGGCGGCGAGATCTCCCTGCTGGTCGAGCTCGCCCGACGCGCCGCGGCGATGGAAATCACCATGCTGCTGGATCCCGGGGCCTCGGCGGTCCACTCCGACACTCTGCCCGCCGTGTCGTATTCCCGCTTCGCCCGCGCCGAGCGCACGCTGGTGCGCCTGCGGCAGACGCTGCGGGCCGAGGGCATCCCGCTGGAGGCGCCGGTATGCCTGACCGACGCTCCCCGTTTTCGCAGCGCCGCGCTGGTCTCGCTGGAGCGACACCTGTTCGTGGGGCGGACCGAAGGCTCGCTCCCGTCGGAGCCGCCGGGAGCGGTGCGGGTGCTGGCTTTTCGCGACCGTCGCCACGAGGTCGAGGCCGCGGCGGCCGAGATTCTGCGGCTGGTGCGGGACGGCGACCCTCCCATGCGTTTCCGGGACATTTCGGTGGTGGTGCGCAGCCTGGAGCCCTACCACGATCTGCTCTCGGCGGAGCTGCGCTCCTGCGGCATTCCTTTCTTCCTCGACCGGCGTCAGCCCACCACCGGCCATCCCCTGGTGGAGTTGCTTCGCGGTCTGCTGGCCGTCGGGGCCGAGGATCTGGCCCTGCCGGCGGTGCGGCTCGTGCTCAAGACGGGGTTGACCGGGCTGGCGGACGGCGACGCGGACCTGCTGGAAAACTACCTGCTGGCCCACGGGATTGCCGGCCGGTCGGCCTGGGAGCGGGAGTGGACCTGCACGCGGATCTTTCAGCGAAAAGGAAGGGACAACCGGCTGGACGAGCTTCAGCAGGCGACGCTCCGGCGGGTCAACGAACTGCGGCGGCAATGGCTGGAGGCGCTGAGGGGCTGGCTGGACGCCTGCACGCCCCTGGCCGAGCGGCCCGGTCGCCAGTGGGCGGAAAAACTCTTCGAGCCGCTGACCAGGCTGGATGTCGCCGGGCGGCTGGCAGCCTGGTCCCGCCAGGCCGAGGCCGACGGCCGGCCGCAGGAGGCCCAGACGCACCGGCAGGTCTGGGCGGACCTGGTCAGTCTGCTGGACGAGTTCGTCCGGGCGCTGGGCGACGAGCCGCTGCCGCTGGCGGTAGTCCGCGAGACGATCGAGTCGGCGTTGGCCGAGTTCACGTTGGGGCTGGCCCCGCCTTCGCTGGACCAGGTGCTGGTCTGCGAGGTGGAGCGGTCGCGGCACCCGGCGGTCCGGGCGACGTTGCTACTGGGTTTCGACGAGAAACACTTCCCCCGCCGCGGCGGCGAGGATCCCCTGCTGGGGGACGCGGAGCGCGAGGCCCTGGAACGGTCGGGCCTGCGGATCGGCCCGCCGCGCATCCGGCGTTTGGCGGATGAGCGCATGCTCGCGTATGTCGCCATGACCCGTCCGAGCGAACGGCTGTGGATCAGCTTTCCGGAAGCCGACGACGACGGCTCGGCGCTGATGCCCTCGGCGTACCTGGACGCGGTGCGCGAGGCGGTCGGGGGACTTGAGATCGAGGTCGCCGGCGTCGCGCCCCGGAGCTTCCCGGACGACACGATCACGTCCGTCCGTCAGCTGAGCGAGCGGTTGGCGTCGGAATTGGGCGGGCGTCCGGCCCCGGAGGTCGATACGGACCCCGACCGCCGAGGCGCCTGGAACGCGCTTTACGAGGCCGCCCGATGCCGGGACGACTGGCAGCCGACGCTCCGACGAGCGCTGGCCGGCCTGGCCTATCGCAACCAGCCCGAGCTGCCGCCCGGGCTCATGGCTCAGACCGTGGGTCAGACCCTGGTCACCAGCGTCAGCCGCCTGGAGCGTTTCGCCCAGTGTCCCTTCGCCCACTTCGTCGAGCATGTGCTGGTGCTGGCCGAGCGGGTGGAGGCCGAGTTGCGCGACGTGGACCTGGGCAACCTCTGCCACGCGATCCTCGAGCATTTCGTGGGCCGACTGGTGAAGGAAGGGCGGAGCCTGGGCGACCTGGACGACGATCAGATCGCCGAACGGGTCAACGCCGTCACCGATGAAATCCTGCCGGCGATGCGCGACGAACTGATGCTGGCCGACGATCCCCGGCTGGTCTTTCTGGCGGACCGCACCCGAGGCCACCTGTTCCGGTCGGTGCGCTGGCAGCGGGATGCGGCACGCGCCGGCCGCCTGCGGCCCGCGGCCGTGGAATACGCCTTCGGCTACGCGCCCGGCACCGGTCCGCCGCTGGAACTGACCACCCCGAAAGGGCGCATGGTCAAATTGCGCGGAAAGATCGATCGCATCGACCTGGCCGAGGAGGGCGATCACCTGCTGGCCCTGGTGGTGGATTACAAGCGCACGTCAGAGAAACACCTCTCGCTGGCCCGGGTGTATCACGGGCTGGCGATGCAGCTGGTCTGCTACCTGCTGGCTCTGATACGCGCGGGCCTCACGCCCGCCGGCCGCCCGGCGGTCATCCGTCCGGCGGGAGCGGTGTACATGCCTTTGCTGGAAGCCTTCGAGCTGGTGAGCGGCCCGAACGACGAGAAGGCCGGGGGGGCGTTCCAGGCCCGGGGGCTGATCGACCGGGCGGGCGTGGACGCCCTGGACGCGAAGGCTGAAGCCGGCAGGACATCGTGTTTCTACAGTATCCGGTTGAACACCGACGGCCGGCCGCCCGCGAGCCAGGGCGACGTGCTGCGATCCGAGGATACCGAGGCGGTCCTGGCCCACGTCGAACGCACCATGGGTCTGCTGGCCGATCGGATGATCGACGGTGACATCTCCGTCCGGCCATACCGGCTGAACCGTCACTCGCCGTGCTCGTTCTGCGGTTACCGGGCGGTATGCCGTTTCGAGCCGGGGCTGAACGGTTACAACCCGCTGCCCTCAATGAATCACCGGGCGGTGCTGGAGGCGATCCGTGGAGGGTCCGGGGATGCCTGAGCTGGCGGGGATCGACCGGTCGGCCCGGCTGACCGTGCGGCAGCGGGAGGCGATCCGCATCGCGGACTGCAGCGTGCTGGTTTCGGCGGCCGCCGGGTCGGGCAAGACCACGGTGCTGGCCGAACGCTGCGCCGGGCTGGTGTGCGACCTGCCGGCCGGCGAACGCTGCGGGATCGACGAACTGCTGGTGGTCACGTTCACCGAGGCGGCGGCCGCCGAGATGCGGGTTCGCATCGCCGGAGCGATCCGTGAACGGCTGGCCGCCCGGCCGGACGACAGGCGCCTGCAGGAGCAGTTGTACCTGGTCGATTCGGCCGCGATCTCGACGATTCACGCGTTCTGCCGGGCCCTGATCGAGCGCTGGTTTCCGCAGGCCGGCATCGATCCGCAGTTCACCGTGCTGGACGAGGACGAAGCGCTGCTGACCCGCCAGGAGGTGCTCGCCGACCTGTTCACGGAGCTGTACGAGGCCGCCGACGGGCTGGGACCGGCGTTCCGGCAACTCATCGACGATTACGGGGCCGGCGAGGACGCCTTCCTGCCTCCGGTCATCCTGCGGATGCACGCATTCACGTGCAGCCTGGCCGAACCGCAGGCCTGGCTGGACAAGGCGGCAAGCCGTTTCGACCCCCACGACCCCGACGGCCTGATCGCCCGCCTGGATGAGATCCAGTCCGAAAGACTCGCCGAGGGGCTCCGGGAGTACATCGACCGGGCCCGGACCGTTGCGCGGGCCATCCGCCGGGCCTGGCCGGTGGCCGAAGCCTGTGCGGCCGACCTCGACGCCGCGGCCAGGCATCTTGGCGAACAGCTGGCTCTGTTGCGCGGCGGCACGCCGTGGGAAGAGGTCGCCCGCGCGGTGGCGGACCGCCCACCGGTATTCTCTGCCCGCCAGCCGCGCAAGCTGTGCCAGGCCGACAGGGACCGTTACCAGCAGGCCAGGAAGCTGTGCGACAAATACAAGAAATCGCTGAAATCGAAGCTCCAGCAAGCCGTGTGCGGGACCACCCGCGATGAACTGCTTGAAGGACTTCACCGGGTGGGCCCGCACGTCCGGACGCTGGTCGGGCTGGTCCGGGCCTTCGACGCCCGATACGCCGCCGCCAAGCAGGCCGAAGGGGCTGTGGACTTCAACGACCTGCAGCGGCTGGCGCTGAACCTGCTCTGCGAGGGCGGCGACACCCGCCGCCCCAGCCAGGTCGCGCGCCGGCTGCAGGAGCGCTTCCGGCACGTGCTGGTGGACGAGTTCCAGGACATCGACCCGCTGCAGGAGGCCATTCTGCGGCTCGTCAGCCGGGAATCGTCCGACCGCCTGCCGGACAACCTGTTCGCCGTCGGGGACATCAAGCAGAGCATCTATCGCTTCAGGCTGGCCGAGCCGCGGCTGTTCGCCGATCGGGCCGAGGCGTTCGCCGCGCCCGGCTCCCGCGGCAAACTGATCCATCTGCAGGAGAACCACCGCAGCCGCCCGGAGCTGATCGAGGCGATCAACCTGTTCTTCGCGCCGCTGATGAGCCGCGATTTCGGCGGCAGCGACTACGACGAGCATGCCCGGCTGCACGCCGGGGCGGTCTATCCTCCGTCGGGGACGCAGCCGACCTTCGGCCGGCCGGCGGTAGAGGTTCACATCGTCGAGGTGGACCCCTCCGGCGCTCCCGGCGGTGACGTCGTCGAGGACGAGGCCGAGGAGGACGATTCCCCGCAGCTGGAGGGTGTCGAATATGAGGCCTGCCTGATCGCCGGGCGGATCCTGGCGTGGGTGCGGCCGCCGGCGGGCGAAACGCCGATGATGATCTGCCAGAAACCCGCCCGTCCCGGCGACGAGCCCCGTCTGCGCCCGATCCGGTACGGCGACATCGTGATCCTGCTGCGTTCCTTGCCCCACAAGGCCGCACCCATCGCCGCGGTGCTGCGGGCCCGGGGCATCCCGGTGGTGCTCGACCGGGCCGACGACAGTCTGGATTCCACCGAGTTCCGCGACGTGCACAGCCTGCTGCGGGTGCTGGACAACTTCCGCCAGGACATACCGCTGGCGGCGTTGCTGCGCTCGCCGCTGGTCGGCGACCCGCTGAACGACGAGGACCTGCTGAGGATTCGGCTGAGCGACCGCCGCGCGGCCTTTCACGAGGCCGTGCTGGCCTACCGGACCGGCGGGGACGATGTCGAACTGCGCGGCCGGCTGGACCGCCTGCTGGCCCGCCTGGAGCACTACCGCGACCGGGTCCGGCGCGAGCCGGTGGCCGACGTGCTCTGGCAGGTGTTCGAGGAAAGCCAGTACCCGGCGTTCGTATCCGGCCTGCCGGACGGCGCACGGCGTCGGGACCGTCTGGTCCGCATCCACGATCTGGCCCGGAGCTTCAGCCGCTTCAGCCGGCAGGGGTTGCGTCGCTTCCTGGCGTTCCTGGACCAGGTCGCCGCCGCCGAACGGCCGGGCCGGCCGTCCGCGCCGGCCGGAGAAGACGCCGTGCGGATCATGACCATCCACTCCAGCAAGGGCCTGGAGTTTCCGGTGGTGATCCTGGCGGATCTGGCCAAGGCGTTCAATCTCGTCGACATCCGGGCCGACGTGCTGGTGGACCGTGAAACGGGTGTGGGGATCCGGGCCGCGGACCCCGACCGCCGGCTGCGCTACCCCACCCTCAGCCACCATGTGGTCGCCGGGAAGGTCCTTGCCGGCGTGCTCGCCGAGGAGTTGCGGATACTGTACGTGGCCCTGACCCGGGCCCGCGAGCACCTCGTGCTGGTCGGGCGCGTCCGGCCGTCGGAGAACGCGTCGGCGGCGATACCGTCGGCGGGTTCGCCGGGGGAAGCCGCGAGCGTGCCGCGTCATCAGCTCCTCTCGGCCCGGAGCTACCTGGACTGGGTGCTGGCGGCTCTGGCCGCGGCGCCGACGGGGAAGGTGCGTTGGCCGAACGGCTCCTCTTCGAAGGTCAGTCCGGATCCGGAGCCGCCCATCGAAGTGCATCATCACCCGTGGTCCGAAACGCAGGACTGGTCGATTCCATCCTCGGCGGACGACCGCACGGCCGCCGTCCGCAACCGGCTGGCCCGGCTCGAAGGGCTCCCGGAAGGCGAACCGATCGGCCCGAAGCCTGCGGCACAAGCCGTGCTGGCACGCTGCGCGTGGGAGTACCCCCACCTGGAGCTGACCGCGCTGCCGGCGCGGATCTCGGCCAGCGAGCTGAAGCGCCGGTGGAGCACCTTCTTCGATCCGGAGGAACGACCGGCCCCGATCGGGGCGGACCGGGACGCCTGGCCGTGGCCGGCGTTTCTGGAACGGCCGCGCGATCGCCGCGACGCCTCGGCGGCGCGCGGGCTGGCGACTCACCGCCTGCTGGAGCTGCTGGATCCGACGCGGCCCTGCGACCGCGAAGACCTGCGGGCCCAGCTCGAAGCGCTCGTGGACCGCGGGGCGATGAGCCGTCGCGAGGCCGACGATGTCGCCCTGGACGATGTCGCCTGGTTCTGGCAGACCGACCTGGGCAGGATGATCCGTGGCGGCGCGTGGCGGATCCGCCGCGAGGTGCCTTTTGTCAGCCGGATTCCGCCGGAATCCCTCGATCCGGCGGCGGCGGCGGCCGATCCGGGCGACGTCGTGCTGGTGCGGGGCATGGTCGATCTGCTCTTGACGGATGGGCGCTCGGCGATCATCGTGGATTTCAAGACCGACCGGGTCGGCAAAAGGGAAGTGCCCGCCCGAAGCCGGGCTTACGCGCCTCAACTCGATCTGTATGCCCGGGCCATGTCGGATATCCATCGCGTGCCGGTGATGCGGCGCTGCCTGGTGTTCCTGCATGCACGCACCGTCGTCGATCTCGACACCCCGTGACGCCGGGACTTTCGGACCCGGAGTTTCTGCGCCGCGACCGCCGTCAACGCCGGCGTCCTCTGCCCGGCCGCTACTCTCGCCGCGCGCGGTGCTGGCCGGATGGCTGGCCTTGCGGCCGCTTCTCCCGGTCGCAGTCGGCCTGGCGACGGGCATCGCGATCGACGCGTCGGTCCGCGTACCGACGCCGCTGTGTATTGTGGGCTACCTGCTGGCCGGAGCGGGTCTGTGGCGCAGCCGCGGCTCATGGGCCGGATGGGCGGCGGTGCTGGCCGGGGCCTGTTTCGCGGGTGCCGGGCTGCATGATGCGGCGTATCGCTTCTGGCCTCGCGACCACGTCGTGCGTTTCTGCGATGAACGCCCCATCCGGGCCCGGCTCACCGGAGCCGTGCTCTCGCCTCCGACTCTTCGACCGCCGTCCTCAGGACTGCTCCAACCGGTCGGTCCATCGCCTTCCACGCGTCTGCTGATCGAGGCCGGGTCGATTCGCGGCGTGGACGGCGATCTGCCGGTCAGCGGGCGTGTGGCGCTGCTGGTGCGCGAGCCGCTTGAGGGCCTGGAGCCCGGCGACCGCGTCGAGGCGCTGGGACTGCTGCACCGCCCCGCGCCGCCGCGCAACCCCGGTTCGGTGGACTGGCCGAGCGTCCGCCGCCGGGAGGGCGTGCTGGTGGAGATGTCCTGCGCACGGGCCGGCAACGTCCGCCTGCTGGACCGGCCGGCCTCCGGACGGCGTCTGCTGGACCGCCTGCGGCGCCGGGCGCGAGGGGCGATGCTCGAGGACACCTTCGACGGCGACGTGCCCGGGGCGGGCATGCTGGCGGCGCTGGTGCTGGGGCAGCGCAGCGCCGTGGACGCCGGCCTGAACGAGGCGTTCGTGCGCACCGGCACCGTGCACTACCTGGCGGTCAGCGGGGGCAACATCGCGATGCTGGCCTCGGTCGTCTGGCTGAGCGGCGTGCTGCTGGGCCGGCCGCGGCGGCAGTGTGCCCTGGCGGCCCTGGTGGTGATCAACGTTTACGGGCTGCTGACCGAGCCGTGCCCGTCGGTGGCCCGCGCGGTGGTGATGGCCGATGCTCTGTGCCTGGGCATGCTGCTGGAGCGCCCGGTGGCGGCGGCGAACCTGCTGGCTCTGGCGGCGATGATCCTGCTGGTCGCGAGTCCGACGAGCCTTTTCGCGCCCGGGTTCCAGATGTCCTTCGCGACGGTCGCGGCGCTGGTGTTTGCCGGGCCGCGCCTGAGCCGCTTCCTGGCCGACGGCTTCTGGCGGGCGATCGGAAGAGGCGACCCGCTGCTGCGGCCGGCGGTGCAGATCCGGCTGGCGGCCACCGTCTGGTCGGCCAGGCGTTGGGCTGCCGCCGACCGGGCGGTGCGCGGGGCGGCAACGGCGCTGGGAGCGGCTCTGCCGGCCTGGGCGACCGGGAGCCTGCTGGGAGCCTTCCACTTCGCCCAGTTCACGCCCTGGGGCTGGCTGAACACGCTGATCGTGCTGCCGCTGGTCTGGATCGGCCTGGTTCTGGGCATGGTCAAGACGTTTTTGACCGCCCTGTGGGATCCGCTGGGCAAGCCGGCAGGGGCGATTCTGGCGACGGTCACCGAAGTGCTGATCGGGACGGTCCGGCTTCTGGCCGCGGTGCCGGGTTCGGGAATGGCGGTGCCGGCGGTGCCGGCATGGTTGATGGCCGCGGCCGCCGGAGTGGGCGGTCTGTGGCTGGCGCGTGCGGCGATGCGCGTGCCCCGGCGGGTCTGCGTCGCGGCCCTGTCGGGGCTGACGGCGGCCGCATGCTGGTGTCTGATCCCCGGTGCGCCGTCGAAGGCTCTGGACATGCATGTGCTGGCCGTCGGCGACGGGCTGTGCACGGTGATTCAGCTGCCGGACGGGAGAACGCTGGTTTACGACTGCGGCAGCATGCCGGTGTACGACCTGGAGCGATGGGCGATCGGGCCGCTGCTGTCGCGCTGCCGCGCCGGACGGGTGGAAGCCGTGATCCTCAGCCACGCGAACCTCGACCATTACGCCGCGCTGCCGGAACTGATTGCCCGCCGAGGCGTGCGCACGGTCATCGCGTCTCCGCACTTCGGCCTGGGCGAACCGCCGGACAGTCTGCCGCAGCGGGCGAGGTCCGCGGCCCTGGCCGGCGGCGCACGCTGGGTGGAGGCCGTGGGCGGCCTGCGGATCGCCGGCACCGGCGCGGTGGACATCGAGGTCCTGTGGCCCCCGCATCCGCAGGAACAGGCGGTCATCGGGCCCAACGACGCTTCGATCGTGCTGCGCGTTTCGTTCAACGGTCGACGCATCCTCCTGTGCGGCGATATCGAGGAGCAGGCCCAGCGGGCCCTGATGGCTTGCGAGGACCTCCGGGCGGACGTGCTGGTCCTGCCGCACCACGGACGCCCGTGCGCGACCACGGCGGCCTTCCTGCAGGCGGTGCATCCCCGATGGGCGATCACTTCGCGCGGGCCGGCGGCCAGGCGATCCCTCGGCGACATCACGCCGGTACCGCCGGAATGCCGCCTGCTGAGCACCGACGAGGACGGCGCCGTGCGGGTACGGCTGAAGGCCGGTGAGGTCCAGGTCGAGGGCTTCAGGAAGCCTCCGGGGAAGAAGCCGTCGGCTCCGCCGGCCGCTGCTGCGGAGTGATCCATCGGCGCGCGGCGATCCGAAAGGTCCCTGGCCGCAAGACTCGAGCAGGAGAATCCGGTCTCCTTTCTTTTGACGGCTTCATTCGGCTTCGGATACCGCAAGTGACGCGGCTGGCGGCGTAGGCGCGCATCCTGGACCTCCCCTGGCAGCCGGCTGGTTCTGGCAGCCGCTCGCTGTCAGACGGTGCGCACCCCTGCTTACTCGAGCAGGGCCTCCTCCCGGCGGGTCCGACATGCGTCAGCCGGACCTTCCAGGCCGCCACCGGCTGCCTGGAGCCCGTTGGGAAACAGTGCACGTTTCCGCGGCATGCGATGCGAAGCGGCTGCCGGCGACATCCCCCGGAAAAGCTCCCCGACATGCCTTCGTCCGCTCGCCGCGATCGCCCTTGGTCGTCGACCGGCCGACCGGCCTGCAGCTTCAGCCGTCGCCACGGGGGATAGCCGCTATTGATATAACAAACGGACATTGGGAATGAGGAACGCAACGAGGGTCGGGATGGCGGTCATCGGGGCCGGGCGGGCCGGCTCAATCCACGCCCGCAACATCGCCACACGAATCCCGGGTGCCGAACTGGTCGCCGTCTGCGATCCGGACGTCGAGGCGGTCGAGCGGGTCCTGGCGGAGCCGGGGTGTCCCGTCGGTGCCGGGGACTACCGCGAGGTGTGCGGCCGGAACGACGTCTGGGCGGTTGTGATCGCCGCCCCGACCGGGCTCCACCGGGAGATCGCCTGCGAGGCAGCCCGCCACGGCAAGCACATATTCCTCGAGAAGCCGATGGCGACGTGCCTGGAGGAGTGCGGGGCGATCCTGAGCGCCGTCGAAAAGGCGGGCGTCATGCTGCAGATGGGCTTCAGGCGACGCTTCGACCCGGCATTCAGGCGGGCCAGGGAGATGCTGGACTCCGGAGAGCTGGGGCGTCCGATGGTCATCACATCCACCGGCCGCGGTCCGAGCCGGCCGGCGGAATGGATGTATGACGTTTCGAAGAGTCACGGCGTGCTTGCCGAAGTCAACAGCCACGATTGGGATTCGCTGCGCTGGCTCGCCGGAAGCGACACACGGCGGGTGTACGCCGAGGCGGGCAACTTCAAGTGCCGCGACGTCGCAGAACGGTGGCCCGACTACTACGACACCGTCGCGGTGACGATCCGCTTCCGCAACGGGGCGATCGGGATGCTGGACGGAGCCATGCGATGCGAATACGGCTATGACGCGCGCATGGAGGTGTTGTGCGAGAAGGGCGTATTGCACATCGGCAGCATCCTCGAGCCCGGCCTGACGGTAGTAACGATCGGCAACGGCGCGCGGACCGATACGGTCAGGAGCTGGCGTCAGCTGTTCCGGGAGGCGTATGTCGCCGAGATGGAGTATTTCGTGGAGTGCATCCGCAGCGGCACGGCCCCGCGCGTGACCGGCATCGATGGGATGAAATCGCTCGAAGCCGCGATGGCGGCCAATCGATCCATTCGCACGGGCCGGGCAGTCGAGATTGGCGGTGATGCGTGATCGCCGCAACCTACGTTCAGGGCGGCGCGTTCGCGGTCGAGGATGTGCCGCGTCCGTCGATCTGGCGGGACGAGATCCTTCTGCGCGTCGGGGCGTCCTCGATCTGCGGCACCGACGTGCGTATCATCCGCAACGGGCACCGCAAGCTCCGGGCGGGCCGAAAAATCGTCCTCGGCCACGAGTTCGCCGGCACGATCGAGGAGACCGGCGCCGAGGTGATCGGCTACAGGCCCGGCCTGCGCGTCGGCATCGTGCCGAACATGGGCTGCGGCCGTTGCGACATGTGCGCCCGCGGCCTGGCGAACCTGTGCCCGGACTACACGGCCTTCGGGATCACGATGGACGGCTGCCACGCCGAGTATGTGCGGCTGCTGGCATCGGCCGTGCAGCAGGGGAACGCGATCCCGCTGCCGGATTCGCTGTCATGGATCGAGGCATCGCTGATCGAACCGTTTTCATGCGTGGTCAACGGGCAGAGGGCGGCGCGGCTGATGCCCGGCGATTCGGCGGTGATCTTCGGCGCCGGGCCGATCGGGCTGATGCACCTCCTGCTGGCGCGGCACACCGGAGCCTCGGAGGTGATTCTGGTCGACCCGGACGAGCGCCGCCTCGCCAGCGGACGAAAGCTGGGCGCATCGGCGGTCATCCCGGAGTCGGGCGACGGCGTCCTGTCGACGGTGATGGAATGGACCGCCGGCCGCGGCGTGGACGTGGCGATCACAGCCTGCTCATCCTGCGAGGCGGCGGAGCTGGCCGTGGATCTGCTGGCGCCTCTCGGCAGGCTGTGTCTTTTCGGCGGCGTGCCCGGCGACGATGTGCGCATGCGGCTGAACGTCAATAAGGTCCACTACCGCATCTGGTGGTGACGGGGACGACAGGCGGGCCGCCGATCGACTTCCGACGTACGATGCGGCTGATCGCAGGGGGCGCGGTCGACCTGAAGCCGCTCGTGTCGCACGTGTTTCCCCGACCGCGGATGAATGAGGCGTTCGAAACGGCGATGAACGGAGAGTCGTTGAAGATCGTGATCACAGGTGAGCCATGACGCGGGCGGTGATCGGCCTCGACATCGGCACCCAGGGGACCAAGGGGGCCTTGTTCACCGAGGCCGGCGACCGGCTGGCCGTCGGATTCGAGCCGTCGCGGCTGCATCGCCCTGACGCAGTCAACGTCGAGGAGGATCCTGAGCGTCAGCTCGCCTCCGTCTGCCGCGTGATCCGGGCGTGCGTGAGGCAGGCCCGCGTCGGGACCCCGTCGATCGCGGCCATTGCGATGTCGGACCAGATGGCCGGACTCATCGGCGTCGGGCGCGACGGCAGGAAGGTGACACCATACGACTCGTGGCTCGACATGCGGTGCGCGCCGTACATCGGGCGGATGGCACGCAAGGCCGGTGACGCCGTACGCGACAGGACCGGCTGCCCGCCGAGCTTCAACCATGGACCGAAGATCCTCTGGTGGAAGCGGGAACGCCCGTGGGTGTACCGCTCGATTCGCGGCTTCGTGCAGCCGGCGGGCTACGCGGCGATGCGGCTCTGCGGACTGGACGGTTCGGGGGCGTTTCTGGACAGGACTTACCTCCACTTCTCCGGGTTCGCGGCTAATCGCCGGGGCCGGTGGGATCCCTCGCTGTGCCGCCTGTTCGGCCTGGATCCGTCGAAGTTGCCGAGGATCGTGGATTCGACCGACGTCGTCGGCGAGCTGTGCCGCGGCATGGTGGAACGGTGCGGGATTCGCGCCGGCGTGCCGGTCGTGGCCGGCTGCGGAGGCACGGCGGCGTCGTTTATGTCCTGCGGGGCCACGCGGGAGGGCGTCTGCGTCGACGTCGCGGGGACGGAGTCCGTCTTCGCGGTCACGACCTCGGACTTCCGGCCCGATCTTGGGCATCGGATGATCGGCTGAGGATAATCGGCGGTACCCGGGCTCTGGCATGCCTACGCCTACATCAACGGTGGCGGGCTGAACCTCCAATGGTTCCGGCAGCAGATCGCGCCGGGGGTCTCCGTCCGTTCAAGAGCGGTCTCGCTGGACGTGCTGGACCGACTGGCGGCGCGGGTGGCGATGCGCGACGACGCGCCGATGTTCGTACCGCACCTGAGCGGGCGGGCCTGCCCGAGTCAGCCGCAGCTGCGAGGTGCCTGGGTCAACCTCGCGCGGCACCACACGCTGGTGCACCTCTATCTCGCCGTACTGGAAAGTGTCGCGCTGGAATACGGCGTCTATCTCGGCGTGATTCGGCGCCTCTACCGGGGCCTGATGCTGAGGGAGCTGCGCGTCACCGGGGGGGGCGAGCGGAGCAACTTGTGGAACCGGATCAAGGCGGAGACGCTCGATCGGCCGATCGCGCGAGTCCGGAGATCGGAGAAGGCCCCGATGGGCGCCGCCATCCTGGCCGGCGCGGGCGCCGGCCTGTTCCGGGACGTGCGCGAGACGGCGGAGCGGTGGGCCCGCTGCGGGAAGGCGGTTCGGCCGGACCGGCTCGCCGTCGCTCAGCGGCGCGGGCGCATCGCACGATATGCTTCGCTGATCGCGCACCTGGCATCATTCGGCGAGGAGTCGCAGGGGGGCATTGGTGAGCATGACGCCTGACACCCTTCGACCGGCCCGCAGGCCCACGTTCTATTTCGTCGGCGTGACGACCGGGGCGTCGTCGATCATGCGGGTCTTTCCCGAGTGGGCCAGGTACCTGCGACTCGGCGATTGCGTCATCGAGGGCATCGACTGCCGCAGCCACGATTCGCCCGAGGCGTACCGCAGCGTCGTGTCGTTCCTCAAGGCCGACCCGCTGTCCGTCGGGGCCCTGGTCACGACGCACAAGATCGACCTGCTCGAGGCCGCCCGGGATCTCTTCGACGAGCAGGACCCGTACGCCAGCCTGATGGGCGAGGTCAGCTGCATTTCGAAGCGGGCAGGACGGCTCTGCGGTCACGCCACGGATCCGATCACGGTCAGTCTGGCCCTGGAGGCGTTCCTGCCGAACGGCTACTGGCGGGAAACGGGCGCGGAGGCCCTCGTGCTGAACGCGGGCGGTCCGTCGATTGCGATCGCCTCGTACCTCATGAAGCCCGAGCACGGGGACAACCGGCCGGCGCGCATCGTGGTGACGAACCGTTCGTCCGCCCGGCTCGACGAAATGAGGCGGATTCACGCCCGTCTCGCCGCCGGCGTCCCGTGCGACTACCACCATTGTCCGAGGCTGGAGGACTACGACCAGCTCGTGGCCGGGCTCAAGCCGGGGTCGCTGGTGGTCAACGCAACCGGCCTGGGCAAAAACGCGCCGGGTTCGCCGCTGACCACCGCGGCAACGTTCCCGGAGCGCGGAATCGCATGGGATTTCAATTACCGCGGAAACCTGGTCTTTCTCGACCAGGCCCGCGCCCAGCAGGAGCGGCGGGGCCTGCGGATCGAGGACGGCTGGGTTTATTTCATCCACGGTTGGACGCACGTGATTGCTGAAGTGTTCGACGTGGCGATTGCATCGACGGGACCTCAGTTCGACGAACTGTCACGGATCGCCGCAGCGTGCCGTTGAGGCCGCGCTGGCGGGGAAAGGAAGGCGGTGATGGGCCTGCTGATCATGCAGCCGTTCAGTATCGGAATCGACATGATCGAGGGCGTGACGCGCGAGCCGGCGAGGCACAACGTCCGCCGGGCGTCGGACATGCGAGGCTATTACCGCGACGAGGACGCCCTGGAACGGCTGATCAGCGAACGGAACGACCCTTTGCACTACGAAACGTTTGAAGCGCCGCTGCCGGAGGAATCCGGCCACCTGCTGTTCTGCGTCAGCCGCATCCAGCCGGGCGCGGTGGGCGATGAATGCTTCATGACGAAGGGGCACTATCACGCGATCGCGCATACGGCGGAGGTGCACCTGTGTCTGACGGGCCGGGGGTGCATGATGATGAAGACGAGCGATGGACGGTGCGCGTCGGAGATGATGACTCCGGGCCGCGTGGTTTACGTTCCGCCATACTGGGCCCACCGCTCGATCAACACGGGGCGGGAGCCGCTGTCCATGTTCTGCGTCTGGCCGGCGGACGCGGGGCACAACTACGGCGACATTGCCAGGGAGGGCTTCCCGAAACGCGTGTTGCTGCGAAACGGCGAGCTGGTCGTGCAATAGCAGCCCACCGGCCGAACGGAGACGTACGCTTGATCGTGTGGACGGAACATCCCGGCCGGACCGTGGGTGAGCTCGAGGCGCCCCAGGAGCGCGACGACATCGTCCTGTGGTGGCTCGGACAGGCCGGCTTCGCAATCCGGTTCCGCGACCGTTTCCTCATGATCGACCCCTACCTGTCGGACTACCTGGCCGCCAGGTATGCAGGCACGCCGTTTCCACACATTCGCATGATGCCACCCGCGATCGCGCCAGTGGAGGTGAAGGGTCTCGACTGGTGCCTCTGCACGCACCGCCATTCGGACCATATGGATCCGGGCACGCTTTCCGTGCTCGCACGCGGCAACCCCGAGTGCCGTTTCGTTCTGCCGCGGGCGGAAGGGGGTCACGCACTGGAGATCGGTCTGCCGGCCGCGCGCCGTGTTCTGCTTGACGACGGTGATTGCTTCGAGCCGGCGGCGGACGTGGCGATCCTGGCGCTCGCTGCGGCGCACGAGACGATGGAGCGCGATGCGTCCGGCAGCTGCCGGTTCCTGGGCTATGTGCTGCGCCTCGGCCGCGTCGTGCTTTATCACTCCGGCGATTGTGTACCCTATGGGGGGCTTGCGGAGCGCCTGTCGTCGATCGGCGTGCATGTCGCGTTGCTGCCCGTCAACGGCCGTGACGAGGGCCGGCGGAGCAGCGGCATTCCAGGAAACTTCACCCTCGACGAGGCGCTCTCGCTCATCAGGGAGGCGGGCATCCCCTGCCTGATTGCGTACCATTTCGGGACGTTCGATTTCAATACCGTGGACCCGCGGGATCTCCGCCTGCGGATTCGGGAGCACGACCTGGAGGAGAGGTGTGTCGTGCCGCAGGTGGGTCGGGCGATGCGGATCGGCTTCTCGCCCGCCGGCCCGATGTAAGGGTCTGGAGAACGCCATGAACAGAGTCGGGATCTGCTATGCGTATTGGACGCGCGACTGGGACGCGGACTTCGTGCCGTTCGTCTCGAAGGTCGCCGGCCTGGGTTTCGACATCCAGGAGGTGAACTCCGGGACGGTCACCAACATGCCGAACGCCGATCCCGACCGACTCAAGGCCGCCGCCGCACGGCACGGCATCGAGCTGACGTTCTGCATCGGCCTGCCGCAGGCGTATGACGTCGCCGCGGAGGATGCGACCCTGCGGCGACGGGGGATCGACTTCTAGAGGCAGCAGGCCCGGATGCTCAGATACATGGGCGCCAGAGGACTGGGCGGCATCATTTATGGCTGCTGGCCGCGCCGGCTGCCGGCGGGCGCGACGGAACGCCGTACGTTCGTCGATTGCAGCATCGAGAGCATGAAGGAAGTGATGAAAGCCGTCGAGGACTGCGGGGTGCTGTTCAACGTGGAGGTCGTCAACCACTTCGAGCAATACATGATGAACACGGCGGCAGAGGCTGTCGAGTACGTCCGCCGCGTCGGCAGCCCGAACCTCAGGATTCTGCTGGACAGCTTCCACATGAACATCGAGGAGGACAGTTTCCACGAGGCGATCCGCACGGCCGGCGGTTTGCTCGGGCATTTCCATGTCGGTGAGACCAACCGCCGGGCGCCGGGACGAGGACGTATTCCGTGGGGCGAGATCGCGACGGCGCTGAAAGAGATCGACTATGACGGTCCGGTGGTAATGGAGCCGTTCCTGAAGCCCGGCGGGGAGCTGGGCCGCGACATCAGCGTCTTCCGGGATCTGGCCGAAGGCATCGATCTGGACTCGGAAGCCCGGCGGGCGCTGCAGTTCATTCGTGACAAACTGAGGGCGGCATGATGACCACCGGAAGAATCAAGGCCGGCATTCTCACGTTTTCCGATGGACGACGGTACATCCACGAGAGCCTGGCGGAGACGAACCTGCGATACCAGCGGCGGCTGGCCGATGCCCTGAGGGAGGGCCGGCTCGGCGGCGCGGGCATCGACGTCCTGCCGACCGAGCCGCCTGGCCCCCAGGAGGCAATCATCCGCCTGTGGCGCGAAGGCGCCGACCCCCGGTCAACCTTGTCATCACCCCCCACAGCCCGTTCTACTCGGAGGCAGGGATGCTGGAGATGCGGGTGAAGGCGGCGCGGGAAATGGCCCGGGTGCTGCGGGGCGAGCGGCCGCGGTATTGTGTCGATGCCGGGCAGCTGGCCGGCGCGCCATGGGCGGTGCAGGGAGCATCGAACAGGGAGTGACCCCGGCATGAGAGCAGGAAGGTCCGACCGCGTTCTTGACCCCGGCGAGCGGTTTCAGCTCGACGCCTCGTCGCCGGTGCCCCTTTATCATCAGATGACGCAGATCCTGCTGGAGCGCATTTCCCGCCCGGAGATGGTGGGCCGGATGATTCCCCCGGAGTTCGAGCTGATCGAGATGTTCGGCGTCAGCCGGGCGACGGTGAAGAAGACGCTCGACGACTTCGTGGCCAAGGGATTGCTCGAGCGGCGCCGCGGCATCGGAACCCGCGTCATCCAGAACAAGATCGTCGAGGACCTCGCGCGGCTCAAGGGATACACCGAGGAGATGGCCGGCAAGGGCCTGAGGATCCGCACGGAAGTGCTCGGCGCCGAGGAGCACGTGCCGGGCGATGAGGTCCGGGCCCGCCTGCAGTTGCCGGCCCGGGCGAAGACGGTCCGTATCCGCCGGCTTCGTGGCACGAACAAGGTATTCCCCGTCGTCCTGCTATGCTCGGAGATTCCCGCGGCCTACGGCATCCGCGCGGACGAGGATTTCCGCCATTCGCTCTACGCGCTGATCGAACGCAATCACCGCATCCCCATCGCGTGGGGCAAGCAGACCATCGAGACCGCGAGGGCGACGGCCGAGCAGGCCGCTCACCTGAAACTCGAGGCCGGCGACACCGTGCTGATCATGGAGCGTGTCACCTACACGCATGGCAACAGACCCGTGGAGTTCGTCAGGGCGGTCTATCGGCCGGACCGTTACAAGTTTTCGATCCGGTTGAGCCGGTGACCACGGCTGCGGAGACGACGGAGGGCATGATGGCAGAGACGATGAGATTGGCAGGATGCTTTTTTGTGCTTGTGACCGCCGTGTGTTCGCTCCTGCATGACGGAGCTGACGCCCGGGCGTCATCCACGGAACCGGTCTCCCTCAGACGATCCCTCGACGAGGTCGACCGCGTGAGCTACGGCCCCGGGCCATCGCCCTGGGAATCGCCTTTCGAGACGGTGACGCTGACGGAGGGCGCAGTCGAACATCCGGCCGGCGTGCCGCAGTTCGCGCTGGACGGCGTCTGGCAGATGGCCGAGGAGGGCGACGAAGCCGGACGGCTGGCCGGACCGTGGGCGGATGCGATCCCCGCGGAGGTGCCCGGCAGCGTCCACGCGGCGCTGCTTGCGGCCGGAAGGATCCCCGATCCCCGCGTGGGCCGCAACGACGCCTTCGCCCGCGAAAAGAGCTTCAAAACGTGCTGGTTCCGGCGGGTCTTCGACGTCGCAGAGCCCCTGGCGGCACCGCGGCTGGTGTTCGACGGAGTGGCCGTCCACTGCACCGTCTCGCTGAACGGCCGGCGCCTCGGCGCGCACGAGGGCATGTTCGGCGGACCGTGTTTCGAGGTCGGCGACATTCTCAGAACAGGTTCCAACGACCTGGTCGTGAAGATCGACCCGGCCCCGTATGAGGAGGGCACCGACTTCCCCAGCGATTTCTTCAGGGGCATGAACGCCGGCTGGACGCGGACGGTGGTGTTCAACAACGTCTACGGCTGGCACTACTGCAACATCCCGGCGCTGGATCTGGCGACCGGTGAAGATCGAAGGCATGCCGGCGGTGCGCATCGAGCATCCGTTCGTAGCCGCCCACGACGCTCAGGGCGGCCGGATGGGTCTGGCGCTGCACCTGCGCGGCGGCCGGTCGCCGTGGTCCGGCCGGCTGATCGGTACGATCGCGCCGGAAAACTTCGACGGCCGGACGCTGCGGTTCGAACAGGCGGTCTCGTGCGACGGAGGCACGAAGCCGCTGCATCTGCGGTTTGCGATCCCCGATCCCAGGCTCTGGTGGCCCAACGGCCTGGGCGAACATAACCTTTACCGCCTGACGCTGTCGTTCCTTCCGCGGGAGGGCGGCACGGCGGATACATGCTCGACCACGTTCGCCATCCGCACCGTCGAGATGGCCCCCCTGCCCGGCGGGCCTCACCCGGACAAATACAACTGGATCTTCGTCATCAACCGCCGCCCGGTCTTCGTCAAGGGCGCCGGCTGGTGCACGATGGACCCGTTGATGGACTTCTCGCGCGGCCGGATCGACCGGCTGGTGACACTCGCCAGGGACCAGCACGTGCAGATGTTCCGCTGCTGGGGCAGCGGCATGCCCGAGACCGACGAATTCTACGACGCCTGCGACCGCGCCGGGATCATGGTGCTCCAGGCGTGGCCGACGGCCTGGAACAGCCACGAGCGCCAGCCTTACGACGTGCTGGAAGAGACGGTCCGGCTGAACACCCTGCGGTTGCGCAACCACCCGTCGCTGGTCATGTGGGGCGGCGGCAACGAGAACGCCCCGCCCGAGGGCACGGACGACGGTCTTTTCCTGATCGGCCGCCGGTGCCGGCAGTATGATCCAAGCCGCCCCTTCCACCGCACCGACCCGTGGGGCGGCAGCACGCATAACTGGTCCGTCTTCCACAATGGCCAGCCGATGGACGCCAACTACTACAGCTACAGCTCTGTGTTCTACGACGAGTACGGCCTGCCGAGCATGACTAACGTCTCGAGCTGCCTGAAGTATCTGCCGCCGGAGGAACTGGAGAAGTGGCCGATGGACGATTCGCGTCACGCGCTGATTCAGCACATGCATCAGTTCAGCAGCCGCGATCCCATCAAGGTGCTCAGATACTGCGACTACGGCCCGATCCGCGACAGGCGGACGTACATCGAATACTCCCAGATGGCCCAGGGCGACTGGCTACGGTTCGCCGCCGAGGGCCAGCGATCCTGTAGCGGCCAGGACAAGACGGGCTTCTGGTTCTACAAGTTCACGGACCTGTTCCCGGGACACTCGTGGGCGGTGGTCGATTACTACGGCAGCCCCAAGATCTCCTACTACCGGGCGAAGCAGACGTGCCTGTCGTGCTGCGCCTTCGCGGTCTATCCGAAGCTGGATTGGACCGACGGAGAAGCATTCACCGCCGTGATCCACGTGGCCAACGACACCGCGACGACCTTTGAAGGCGCCGAAGTCCGGGCGAGCGTGTTCGGGAGCGATCTCACGGAGGTCTGGACGAAAGACTACGACACACCCCCGCTCGGCCCGGACGAGCGCGTCGAACTGGTCTCGATCTCGCTGTCCATTCCGGCAGTGAAAGCCAGACCGTTTCTGCTGGCCGTCACAATGCGCGAAGCCGGGGGCCGACTCGTGTCCGACCAGTGGTACTGGTTCAACTTCAAGGCCAAGACCGAGCGCATCCTGGAGTTGGAGAAACTCGACATATGGCAGCTCTCCAAGGACCGCTTCAGGGATGCCTACGAGGCCTACGCCAGGATCCCGGCCGCGCCGTTGCTGAACCTGCCGAGGACCGAGCTGACCGCCCAGGTCAGAGTCGAGGGGCGCAAGGGCACGCTGACCGTCCGCAACATCGGCGCCGTGCCGGCGTTCAACGTCCTGATCGACGATTTCCCCGACGGCTACGATGACTACCTGGACGACAACAGCTTCTTCCTGCGACCCGGCCAGGAGCGTGTCATCCCGTTCGAGCTCGGCGCGAAGAGCACGCTGTCGGGCGTGACCGTGCGCGCATGGAATGCGCCGGTGGCGAGGTTGCAGCCATGACGGACGAAGGCGGTCGCATGGCGATCGACGATCCCGATGCGATGCGCCGCGTCTTCGGCATGCTCCCGGTCGTCGCGCCGGCGGCGGAAGCGGCGTGGACGCGGAAGGGACCATTCCGACCGCGCGATCAATACGCGTAAGCGCCTGCCAGAACCATGCCTCTCCCCGGTGGGAGCAGGGCAAGAGTTCGGTGCTGAAGTCGGGGAGACGATAAGCAAAAAGGCGGCGTTCAGCACGGCCGTCGCCGGGCAGGCAAAACCGCCCGGTCCGGTCGAAAGGAGGCCTCCTGCGGATTCCACCGGCAATCCTGGACAGGGAGTTGACGGGCCGGAATGCTCCAGAACGTCACACCGGCGACCACCCACGGACCGCGCCGAATACAGGCGTGGCTGGCCGTCGCGCAACTACGCATCCTGGGGCCCCGGGCCTCAGATCGGACGGGAGCAGGAGCCCGGTACCTCGCAAATCTCGATGTCGAATGGGTTTAGAGCAAGTGGAGACGATGGGATTCGAACCCACGACCTACGCATTGCGAACGCGTCGCTCTCCCAGCTGAGCTACGTCCCCAGCAGACAAAAACAGTGTATCGGCAGATCGGTCGCCTGACAAGAGAGTCTCTGGGGACCTGCGGAGGCGGGCTGGTCGGCCGCGTCGATTCAGGGTACCATCCCTGCCGCCCCCGGCGGGCCCAGGGGAGCGGTCAGACCGGGCGCCGCCGGGCGGGCGGATCGGTCCCGGGGGCGGCCCCGAAACAGGGCCACTCCAGTCACCACGGAACGGAGGCAGGCGATGCGTACGGCGGCTCTGATGATCGGTGCGGGCCCGGCGATAGTTCTGGCGGCGGCCCTGTCGGGCTGTTCCTCGGCGGGGGGGAGCGGCTCGCCGGTGACCACGCTGATGGTGCCGGACCTGCCCTTGCTGGCTGACGGCGTGGGCCGGGCGATCACCTGGGAGAACCGCACCGGCGAACCCGGAGCCGGCGGCCGGGAGGGCGAAGGCCGCAAGGGTTCGCCCTGCATCCGCGACGTGCCGCCGGGCGCGGTTCAGACGCTGATGGACGTGAAGGGCCCGGGCGTGATCCGCCACATCTGGATCACCATCCCGGATCGCGGGCCCGAGATGCTGCGCAACATCATCCTGCGGATGTACTGGGACCATGAGCCGCAGCCTTCGGTGGAAGTGCCGCTGGGCGACTTCTTCGGCGTGGCCCACGGCCGGGCGGTGCCGCTGGTGTCGGCCTGGACCACGCTGACGCTCGGGCGCGGCTTCAACTGCTTCTTCCCGATGCCCTTCGAGACGCGGGCCCGCATCACCTTCGAGAACGACACCGGCCGGCCGATCCAGATGTTCTTCTTCCAGATCGACTACGAGCTGGTGCCGTCGCTGCCGCCGAACACCGGCCGGTTTCATGCCCAGTTCCGCCGGCAGAATCCCACGGTGCTCAAGGAGGATTATGTGATCGTGGATCATGTCCGGGGGCCGGGCATGTACGTCGGCACGGTGATCGGCGTGCGTTCGCTGGAGCCCGGCTGGTGGGGCGAGGGCGAGATCAAGATGTACATGGACGGCGACACCACCCACCCGACGATCTGCGGCACCGGCACGGAGGATTACTTCTGCGCCGCCTGGGGCATGGACCTGTATCAGACGCCCTACCACGGCTGCACGCAGAACGGGTCGGACGAATTCTGCCAAAACGAGCTTGTGTCGCTGTACCGCTGGCACGTGCTGGATCCGATCCGTTTCCGGAAGAGCCTGAAGGTTACCATGCAGCAGATCGGCTGGGGGTACGGCAGGATGTTCGAGCGCAGCGACGACTGGTGCAGCACCGCGTTCTGGTACCAGCTCGAGCCGCATCACCCGTTCCCGGTTCTGCCAGACCGGGCGGCGCGGCTGGCGAACATCTTCAACCCGCCGGCGGCGGAGTCGAACCCGGCTGCGCCCGGATGATGCCCGGCGGGGGATTCGCGGCTGAAACAGGAAGCCGGCCGATCCGACGGCGTCGCAGGCGTAACCAGTCGCCGTCGCCGGGAAAGACGGTGTCCGGCCTCAGGGGCCGTAGCCGTCGTCGCAGCCCGGATTCGCGGTGGTGTTCGGGCCGGGGAAGCACACCAGGAAGGGTCGTACGTCGCGGTCATCGACCGACCCGTCGCCGTTGAGGTCCGCCGGCACGCGATCGGGCGGCGGCGTGAACGATGTCATGTCCAGGCACTTCTGAAGATGGCCGAAGTCCGCCTGGTCCACGTCCCGGTCCCGGTCGAGGTCGCGCCGCATCGTCCGCACCGTCAGCGTGATGCCCGGCAGGCGGGGGCTGCCCGGAGACGCGGGATCGGAGATACTGACCACGGCGGCGTGCGTGCCGACCGGCAGGTGTCCGGCCTCGTATGCGATCGTCACCACGGCTGTTTGCGACGGGGCGACCGCGGTGCCGCCGGCGGGGCTGGGGATCGCCCACGGGCGATCTGACTCGGCGGTGAAGAACAACAATGTGGTCCCGCCGCGGTTGGCGGCCAGAACCGCATCCGGCGAGGGGGACAGCCCTGCGTGCGCGCTCCGGGGCAGGCTCGTGGGGCTCAGCTCGATGGTCGGCTGGACCGGAACGGTGTAGCGGATCGCGCGAACCGCCCGGCCGGGCCGGTGCGGCTTTACACCGCCTGCCTGGCGCGTAAGATGCCGTGCTGGCTACACCTGTCGCACGGCCGACCGCGTCGGCCGGGCCGCAAACGCCTGGAGATCCGGATAAGCGTCGGGCATTGGGAAGCCTTCGGGGCGGTGGGCCGACCCGCCCACGCGTCCAGGCCGCAAGCCCGTTGGTCGATGCCGGAGAGGTGCCCGAGTGGCTGAAGGGGCAGCCTTGGAAAGGCTGTGTACGGCTTGTCCGTACCGCGGGTTCGAATCCCGCCCTCTCCGTTCCTCATGCCTTCGGCAATCGCAGGCGATTGCCACGCGAGCAACAGTGGTTTCAGGGGGCTCCCGTTCATGCGCGTTTGTGCGCGGGTATTCGCACGGCAGTCGAAACCCTCCAGGTCCTGGCGGCTGAAACCCTGCCCCCTCGAGGGGCTGTGCGACGGGCGGTGATGGCTCGTCCTGCCCATGTGTGACGGGAGGCCGTGAGGGCGAATCGCCTCAAGAAGCCGACGTAAGGACGATACAGGCGCCTCGGGCCGCTGAGGGTCGGGGTTGTGCCCGGGGTGCGACCAACGGAGTGGCTTCGATCGCCGCCGACCTGCCGCCGATACCGCCCGAACTGCGAATTCGACCGGACAACCTCCGCAACGGGCGGCACCGGCTCGGCCCTCTGGATCCGTTCCGCGCGATCCTCCTGCGGGATGGGAAAAGGAGGGACATCACTGATTATTGAAGGACCCCGCGACGGCCAGTAATAAAGGACAGACCAGTGATAAAGGACAGTGATAAAGGACACCCACAGTAATAAAGGACACGCAGGACCGTAATATAAGGACACGTAACATAAGGACACGCAGTAATAAGGCCCGCAGAGTAATAAAGGACATACAGTAATAACGCAGCGATTACACAGTGATAAAGGACACACAGTGATAAAGGACACGCCAGAACCGCCAGAAAAACACGCATGTACTGCTGACGACCCGGCCGGAGGGGGTGGGCTTGGACCCGGAAAGGCAGGTGGGTGATGAAGCTGGCCCGGCGGGAGATCGTTGATGAGGGGTAGGCGGGGCTGTACCGCTGCGTCGCGCGGGCGCTAGAAGTGGGGACGCCGCTGGTTTGAAACGAGTCGCGTCTCCGTTGCGCATTCGTTTCTTATTCTTCCGCAAGGGCAGGGTGCAATCGCCCCGAAGGAGCGAAGGTTTGTAGCCAGGGGCGTGAGCCCCTGGAATCGGGGACGCAAGCCCCTGGAATCGTCTTGCATCGCACCCCCCAGCCCCCGGCGCGACGCTCGTGGTTCTCTCTCCTGTCGCCGGTCCGGCCGACCAGGTCGCTCCTCGCGTGCCGCGCGCGGGCCCTTGTCCCCGTGCGGCCGTTCAGGTGATCCGGACGCCCGCTCGCCGTCGATCGGATCAGGCCCCGGCTCTCGACGGGCGCGTCCCCGGCTCCGGCGGACGCTTCAGCGCGTCCCTGGACATGCCCCCGCTCCCTCGACTTCCGGCGGATCGCGGCCGATTGCCCGCTTGAAGTCCCGGAATAGCCGGCGGGCGGACGTGCTCGGCACGAAGCGTGAATCCCTTGCGATTCTCGAACGGCTCGACCCGCCCGGCGACTTCGAGGATCGGATGGGTCGCGGTGAGGTGGCCGAAGCGGCCGTAGGTGTCCGGGAACATGAACGTTTCGACAAAACCGCTGCGATCGGCCAGGGTGACGAACTTCATCAGCTCGCCGCCGGTGGTCGGATTGATCCGGTCGGCGACCATCAGGCCGCAGACCGTCACGCGCCCGCCGGCATGCCGCTGGAGCTCCGCGACCGGGACATACCGCGACCAGTCGATCGAACGCCCCTTTTCATCGGTCCCCAGAAACGTCAGCGGATCGATGGTCACCGGAAACCCCAGCAGCTCCGCCTCGCGCCGCGTCATCGCCCAGGCATCGGGAGCGGTCAGGGCCACCGGCGGATGCTCCTTCACGCCGGCCGGGGCCGCGGCATCATCCCACAATCCCCGCTGCCCGGGCGCACCGCGCCGCAGCAGCCGGCGCAGCTCCCAGAAACGCTCCGGCCGGCTCGCCCCGAACCCATCCAGCGCCCCGGCATCCAGCAGCCGCAGGGCATCGGCCTCTCCCGGCATGCAGCGGGCCATGAAGTCGGACAGAGAGGCAAACTCGCCCCGCTGCCTCTCGGCCCACCATCGCTCCAGAAACGCCTCCGACAACCCGGAGATCTGAGCCGGCGGAATCCGGATCATCGGCTGCGGCCGGCCGTCAGGTCCGACCGCCTTCTCCACGCTGAACCGCCGCCGCGAACGGTTCACACAGGGCGGCAGGAAGCCGATCCCCAGCCGCCGGGCCTCCAGCACGTAGAGAATCTGCGGCAGCGTCGGCGAATGGGCGTAAAACCCCCGTCCGTTGGACAGTACCGCCGCCAGATAGTGCGCCGGCCGGCGACGTTTGAGCCAGGCCCCCTGAAAGGCCTCCACCGCGTACTCGGCCGAGTGGGCTTTGTTGAACATGAAACCCGAAAAACCCTCCAGCTGCTCCCACACGGCCCTGATCTGCGCCTCGCTCCGCCCGCGTGCCCGGGCATGGGCGCGGAACTCGGCGCCGAGCTCCGCCAGCAGCCGGCGGTCCTGGCGGCTCAATGCCCGTCGCAGCGTGTCGGCCCGCCCGATGTTCATCCCCGCGAACTCGGACGCCGCCTGAAGAATGTGCTCCTCGAAGACCATCAGCCCGTACGTGCCCGCCAGCACCGGCTCCAGCGACGGATCGGCGAATGACGGCGGCTCCAGCCCCAGATACCGCCGGGCGAACGTGTCCTTCCTGCCCTGGTTGGCGGCCCCGGGGCGGATGATGGCCACCACCGTCGTCAGGCAGTCGATGTCCCGGCAGTCGCACTGCCGCAGCAGGCTGGTCATGGCCGGCGACTCGATGTGGTGCACGCCGCGGGCCCCGCCGCCGGCGATCAGATCCCATGTGCCCGCGTCCCGGTAGTCCACATCCGTATCCAGACGCACCTTCACCCCCTCGGTGCGCTCGATCTCCTCCACCGCGTCGCGCAGCACCGACAGGCCCGCCTGCCCGAGCAGATCGATCTTGATGAACCCCAGCCGTTCGATGGCCTCCATGTCGTACTGGGCGACCAGCGGCCCCTTGGCCGACGGCTGCACCGGCACCAGCCCGGTCAGCGGCTCCGGCGAAACCACCAGCCCGCAGGGGTGCATCGACCAGTGCCGCGGCAGCCCCTCCAGCCATGCGGCCGTCCGCACGATGGTGCGGTAGGGCTCCTGGTCGATCGGGAAACCCCGTGCTTCCGGCGATTCGGCCACCGCCTGAGACAGATCACCGGCCGTCGTCCGCGGCAGGCCGCGGGTCGCCTGGCGGATCTCGTGCGGGGGCAGGCCGAAAACGCGGGCCAGATCGACCACTGCCGCCCGGGCGTGAAAGCAGTTCGGCGCTCCGATCATCGCCACCCGCTCCTGGCCCCAGCGGTCGTAGATCCACCGGACCACCTCGTCGCGGCGGTCCCAGGGCAGGTCTAAATCGATGTCGGCCATCTTGCTGAACCTGGCCCGCTCGGCGTTCAGAAAGCGGTCGAAGGGCAGGTCGAAGCGGAACGGGCAGGCGTGGCTGACGCCCAGGACATAGCAGACCAGCGAGTCGGCCGCCGAGCCGCGGGCCAGCACGGCGATGCCCCGGCTGCGGCAGTACTCCACGATCTCGTGAAAGACCAGGAAGTACTCGGCGTAGCCGACCTGCTCGATGACCGCCAGCTCCCGCTCCAGCCGCGCCCGGGCCTCGGCCGGCGTCGGGCGCCTGGCCTCCAGCCCTCGCGCCGGCGGCTCGTCGACGTACCGCCGGCGCAAGCCCGCCAGGCACAGGTCCCGCAGGTGCCCGGCGGCGCTGCGGCCGTCGGGCGAAACGAAGGCCGGGAAACGGTTGCGGCCGAGATCCGGTACGAAGTCGCAGCGTTGGGCGATCCGCAGGGTGTTCTCCAGCGCGTCCGGCCGCCTGCGGAAAAGGCGCTGCATCTCCCGCGGCGAGCGGAAATGCCAGGCGCCTTCGGGCTTGTCCGGAGCGGGGGCGTCCAGAAGCGTCCGCGAGCCGATCGAGGCCAGTGCCCGCAGCGCCGACGCCTGATCGGCCCGCAGGTACCGCGCCCGGCAGGTGGCCGCGACCGACACCCCGTGCTCGTCGGCGACGCAGGCCAGCCGACGAGCTGCCGGGGCGTCTTCGGGGCGGTGGAGGGACAGCGCGACGTACAGCGCGCCGCCGAAGATAGGACGCAGGCCGGCCAGCACCGGTTCGAGCATTTCCCGGCGACGGGGACAAAAAGCCCTCGGGCCCCTCGCCTCTCCGGCCCGCCTTGCCCGGCCGGCTTGCCCGGGCGGCTCCTCCCCGACCGGCACGGCGTCCAACAGGCAGATCAGCCCCTCCGCCCCGGCCTGCAGGTCCGTCAGGCCGATCGGTCGACCGCCCAGGTGGTATCGCGACACCAGCCGGCAGAGGTTCGCGTAGCCGCGGGCGTTTTCGACCAGCAGCACCACGCCCGGCCCCTCCGCCAGGCGCATCTCGGCTCCGAAGATCGGCCGGACGCCCGCCCGGCGGCAGGTTTGATGGAACTCCACCATGGCGTACAGGCCGTGCAGATCGGTCAGCGCCACCGCCGGCATGCCGTGACGCGACGCAGCCTCGACCAGATCCGCCGGCCGGATCAGCGACGAGCCGAACGAGTAGGCCGAGCGGTTGTGAAGCGAGACGTACACGCACTCGGACTCCTGGACCCCAAAACCACAAAGAAAACGACCTCGCCGACGCGCAGCGCCGTACCGGCCGGCCCCCGCGCCGGCCGGGCACAAAGAAAGCGAACCGCCGACGCGCAGCGCCGTACCGGCCGGCCCCCGTGCCGGCCGTTTGGGATTCGCGACGCCATCGCGCGAGGCGAGGGCACACCACATCCGGCGGCCGACAGAGGCGTCGGCCGGTACATTGTGTTGCGCATGCCGGGGCACATGGTCCGCCGAGGCTCCGGCTCCCATCTCCGCCCGTCTGCCGTATCGGCGCCCGTCCGCCCCATCGGCGGCCTCCTGCACGTTCGGCGAGCGTCCTGCGAGATTCCACGGGACGCCGGGCGCTGCCGGCAATCGCCGACCTGGCGATTGAGTGCCTTATTTATGTTTCCATGTGTGCCGAGCCTCCTTTCCGCGTCATCCCGCCTGCATCAGTCTCCAGTCGTGCATGCGCATCAGCGCCCGCGGACCGAAGCGCGCGCGGATCGCCGCGCAGGTCGTCGCCAGCTCGCGCCGGCGCTGGCGGACGCCGAACAGGTCCAGCTGGCCGAACCCCCGGTACACTTTCGAAAGGCAGACCTGTACCATCCGCAGACGCACGCGGCGATCCCACAGCCGCTTCAGCAGCGCTCTGGCCGCGGGATAGACCTCCGTCTCCACGTCGGTCGGCTCGCACAGGCCGGTCTGCCCCTGCCGCTCCTCCATGTCGCTGTAGCGGATCCTCACGGTCACAGTGCGGATCTGCCGGCCGTCTTCGCGCACGCGGAGCATGGCCCGATCGACCAGACGGCCGAGCACGGCCTCGACGAACGCGATGTCGGCGGTGTCCTCCTCGAAGGTCTCCTGATGGCCGTAGGACAGCGTCTCGGGCCTGGCGGCCGTCACCGGACGGGGATCGATGTTCCGGGCCAGATCCCGGACCTCCCGCGCCGCCCCGCCGAGCAGCTCGGTCAGCCAGGGCAGCGGCAGCCCCGCAACCTGCCCGATCCGGACGATGCCCGCCGACTCCAGCAGCCGCGCCCCGACCGGTCCGACTCCCGGCAGCCAGTGAACCGGCAGCGGGTGCAGGAAAGCCAGCTCCCGATCCGGATCCGGCGGGATGATCGTTAGACCGTCGGGCTTGTGGAGCTTGCTGGCGATCTGGCACAGCAACTTGGTGCGGGCCAGCCCCTGCGAGATCGTGATCTTGAGGCGGTCTTTCACGTCGCGGCGGAGCTTCTCGGCCACCTCCTCCGGGGATCGCCGCAGGCAGGCCCGCGTACCGGTGAGGTCGAGGTAGCCCTCGTCCACCCCCTGCTTCTCGACCACGGGCGAGACCTCGCCGGCCATGCCGAAGATGAACTCCGAGAACTGCTCGTACAACTCGAAACGCACCGGCACGACGATCAGCGGCGGGCAAAGTCGCCGGGCCTGGGCGATCGGCATCGGCGTCCGCACGCCGTATCGCCGCGCCTCGTAGCTGGCCGAGGCGACGATCCCCCGGTGCAGCCCGCCCACCGCCACCGGTCGTCCCCGCAGCCGCCGGTCGGCCGCCTGCTCCACCGAGGCGAAAAACGCATCGGCGTCGAGATGGAGGATCGTGCTGGACATTCAACACTCCCGGCATGCGGTACTCCCGGACGCACCACACCCGCCCGGACACGCCGTCTGCGTCGGCAGGTATCGTCTGGCGGATCACGGGCGCCCCACGGCCGCCCGGGCATACCGCCGCCAAAGATCGAACGCCGCGCGGGTCCGGCGCCCCCACCACATCTGCCCGGACACGCCTTACTCCGGCACGATCCGCCATCACTGTCGGGTGCATGACAGCCTGGACCGCGTTATCTGTGGACCCGACAGAAGGGTCTTCCTGGAGGGACGTGCTCCGTCGCGTCCCCGATCGCGCCCTGTCGCGTCCTTTTCGGCGGCCCCGACAGAGCGGGGCCCTCCGCCTGGCCCATCGGGCAAAGGGAAATCCTCCCGGCCCGCCAGGCGATTGATCGCCGCCCGACTTGTCATGGACCCGTCGCTGTCGTGCGGCCGCGCCGCGTGCACAAGAAGTTCACGTCGTGCCGCGCGGGCTGGAGGCCGACATCACATGGCCGCCCCACGTGCGCGAGAAGTTCGCGAGGTGGAGGGTGGTCGGTACGTCCGACGTCGCCGGCCGCGCCACGTGCGCGAGAAGTCCGCGACGACCTCCCACCAATGTCGGCCATCAGGATCAGCCGCGCCGCGTGCGCGAGAAGTTTGCACCGAATCGCGCGCCGGACGGGCGGCGGGGCATTCCTCCCGCGCCGGGCCCCGTTCGTTCCAGCGGCGGCAGCATGTCAATCCTGCGGTCGCGGGCACCTCGCCCGGCGGATCGGCCCCGGCCGCCGAACCATGCCCATCCTGCGGTCGCGGGCACCTCCTTTCCCCGGCTTATCGCAATCTCCGGACCAACGTGTGCACCGTGCCCTGCACGACCAGTTCCGACAGGGGAACCAGGTCGGGGCAGCTGGGGTTTTCCGAGGCCAGGTACGGCCGTCCCCGGTGCAGGACCAGCCGCTTGAGTGTGGATTCGCCGTCGATCAGCGCCACCACGATCGCGCCGGGCCGGGCCTCGGGAGTGAACTCGCCTACCACCACGTCGCCGTCGCAGATCCCGGCGTTGACCATCGACTGGCCGCGAACCCTCAGGGCGAAGCTCCGCGCATTGGCCCGCAGCAGCGCCGCGGCATCCAGAGTCGCGCAGCCGTCGCCGGCCTCCACCGGCCGACCGGCCGAGACCGTCAACAGGCCCGCCGGAGCCTCTTCGGTGCCCAACCCCCCGTCCCCGGCATCCTCCGCCCCTCTGCGGCAGCGAGGAATCGCATCCGCGTCGGCGCCCACCCGACCATCCTTGGCATCCTCCGTCGATGCCCACCCCTCAAGCCCGGTTTGTCCGGTCCGGACCGTCACAACGCACCCCCCTTTGAGGCCCGATCCCGCATGCCCCGCTGCCGGGCCCCACCCCCGACCAGCCGAGCAGTTGCGACCAGATGCCCCTCAGCGCCAAGGTAGTGCCCCGCCGCCCCTGAAGCGGAGGAGGGGCCGGCTGGAGCAGCCACGGGGTTGATCCACCTCCGCACACCCGGAATTGCCCCGCATGAAGACCTCCTTGGTCCGGTGCCGCTACCCTCCACCTGAGCACCTCCGGGTTTGCCGCCAGATGGACAACCAGTTTGACTGATATCCTCGACTCTCCACCTCACAGCACGTCCGGGGTCGCTCCCCGGGCATGCTTCGCTGCCTTTTCGATGCCTCCGCCCCGACGGATTCCCGGCCATTAACCCGTCGCCAGACTCGTGGACGACAGCATGAATATAACCTAACAAAAACCGAATAGCAAGCGGAAATAGAGGAATTCAGTGGGCTTCGGGAAGGCCTGGGTCGCCATAAGATGCTTCCAATCTGAAGGTTGTGATTTTTGGCGAATGACGGACTTATTTGCTTAGTTGATCGGGCAGGTGGACCGCGGGAAACGCATCCTCGTCATGCTGTCGGATGGCCCAGGTCTGCTCCGACAGGTTTTGGGTTTCAAGGCGAGGGGCACTGAGGATCGGTGCAAGTCGCGATGGTCCAGGAAAGCCGTGATCGCTTCCGCCGGTCGCGCCGTCGGGGCTCTCCTTCGCCCGTCGGGGGTGGTTCAGTAAGGCGTTGATCGCCCCGGCGGAAATCAAGGTTGTTGCGGGAAGCCCGGATGAGCGACAATCCGGGGATCAGGGCACGTCGAAGGCGAACTCCTGGGCCCAGTACAGCCGGCCGTTGGGGTCGCGCGAGAAGCCCATCCCGACGTAGACGTACTGGGACAGCAGCATGTTGCGGTCGTGACTGGGGCTGTTCTTCCAGGCCCGCATGACGCTTTCGACGCTGGTCTGTCCGGCAGCGATGTTCTCGCCCACGTACTCATGGCAGAACCCGGCCTGCACGGCCCGGTCGCCGGGTCCCAGCCCGTCGGGGTTGATATGGTCGAAGAAGGACCGCTGCCAGAGATCCCGGGCATGGGCGTCGGCGATTTCCTCGAGTTTTCCCGAGTAGATCAGGGGGGCCAGGCCGTTTTCCTCGCGATAGCGATTGAGGGCCTCGAACATGGCGGCGTGAACACTGTCGGACGGCAGCGCGACTTCAAGGCAGCTGGGTCCCTCACCAGGCCGGATGCCGGTGCTGGGCGAACTGCTGCCGGAGGACAGGTCCACCGCCAGGTCGGCGTTGTTCAGGATAGCCAGGTCTTCACCGAACAGGCCGGTCGCCGGCCAGCCGATGCATCCGGCGCTCAGCGCCACCCCGATCAGCAGACCCGACCATGCCCGAAACCTGCGATGCATTCCTGCCCTCCGACCGACCTGGTCTCCCCCTCTTCCAAGACGGGTGCTTTCACATGATCCTACCACGGTCGGGCCAGGAATTCCCGGATCCGGCGTACGGCGAACTGTTTTTCGTGCAAGCCTTTTGGGGGCAGGGACATAGCGCCCACTGTCCCGGGTGGTGCAACGAGGATCCGTCGGGAATGGCAGACTATTCGGACGTTTCGGGTTGCACAAGGGCGACCTGGCCTGCGGCGCGGACCGGAACCTCCCGAGGTTGCGGGAGCACCGCCGGCGTTTTGGCGGCAGAGGACGGAGGTACTTTCAACGCGGCCAGATACCACGCGGCGCCGCGGCGTCGCGAACCGGCGATGCCCGACGCGGCGGGGCCGAGGCGCAAGCGACCGGAACCGCGACGGCAAGACCGCCCTCGGGTCCTCATGCCTGGCGGCCGGGGGAGTCGGAGCCAGACCAGTGGAGCAGCCCGCGGGTCAGGTTCCCAGGATGCTGTCCGGGTCGATCTGGCCGGCGACGATGGCGCAGGTGCCGATACAGGTTAACGCCAAACCAGCCGCCAGCAAGGCCGCCAGAAGGACCAGTCGATTGATACGCGTGCGACTCATAAGGTGCTCCTTGCCGCGGCGCGTATTTCCTGACCGGCCAGCCGGCTGTGCGCCGCAGTATGACAGAGATGATAGACCTGCCATCGCCGGCCCGCACGAATCCCGCGCCGGGATTTCTAGCCGGGCTGGGGCTCGGCACCAAAGCACTATATTATACTTTTTCGTATGCGGGAATCAAGTCCACTGATGCTTCGCGGCCGGCCCCTGGTTCCCGGGGGCGGGCCGTTCGTTTTCGGCGTGCTGAACGTGACCCCTGATTCGTTCAGTGACGGCGGGGCCTATGGCTCGCCGGAGGAAGCCGTGGCCGCGGGGGAGCGAATGGCCGCGGAAGGCGCGGACGTGATCGATGTGGGCGGCGAGTCCACGCGCCCCGGCAGCCGCCCGGTACCTGCCGACGAGCAGCGGCGGAGGGTCGAGCCGGTCATCGCCGCCCTGGCCGAGCGGCTGGGCCCGGAGGGGCCGGCGATCTCGGTGGACACCCGATCCTCGGTCGTGGCCGCCGCCGCGCTGGAGGCCGGGGCCTCGCTGATCAACGATGTTTCGGCCCTGCGGGACGATCCGGCGATGATCGAGGTAGCGGTGCGGCACGGGTGCGGCGTTGTGCTGATGCACATGCAGGGATCGCCCGAGACGATGCAGGCCGATCCCCGCTACGACGACGTGATCGGTGAGATCGCCGCCTTTCTGGCCGATCGCGTGGCCGAGGTCCGGCGGCAGGGGCTGTCCGCCGAGCGGCTCATTCTCGATCCCGGCATCGGCTTCGGCAAGACCACTCAGCACAACCTGCGGATCCTGGCGGACCTGCCGGCGTTGCGTTTGCCGGGGCTGCCGCTGCTGGTCGGACCGTCGCGCAAGCGATTCATCGGCGAGGTTCTCGGGCTGGACCGGCCGGCCGACCGGCTGGCCGGCACGCTGGCGGCGGTGGCGGCGGCGGTGCTGGCCGGGGCGGAGTGCGTGCGGGTGCACGACGTGAGGCCGGCCCGTGAGGTCGCGGACCTCTGCGCCGCCATCCGCCGGACGGGGGAAGCCGGCAGGTTGGGGAGGGGCCTTCAGCTGCCGTGGTGATCGCGGGGCGAACCGTCGGTCCGGAGGGAACGCATCGCGCAGGATGCGGTGCGGCCGCATCTCATCGGCGGGTGGGATACTTCGTCTGCGTCATCCACTTCGGGCGGGAGCGGCGGATGTCGTAAACGATCCAGCCGACGGCGATCAGCCCGACGGCCAGAGCCATCATGGCCAGCAGCAGGAGCATGCTGCCCATGCTCTGGGCGACGGCCGCGCGAGTGCCCGGCGGCTGCGGATCCGGGGACTCCGGAGCGTCGGACGG
>CALLOB010000067.1 GCA_938005315.1 uncultured Phycisphaerae bacterium | reverse complement strand
GCCCGCGGCAGGCCTCGCGCAGGATGCCGATGCTGCGGGCATTGGCCTCGATGCTTTCGTCCGGCAGAGTCGTCCTCGCGTCCGCCTGGGCGTGTCCGAAGAAGCCCGTGGACCGCGGGTCGAGCCTGCGCCACGCCCCGGCGTCATGGTCGGGCCATCCGCAGAGGTTCTCGACGATCAGCGTGTGCGGTCCGATCGGCCCGCCGAGCCAGTCCAGCGTTTCGATCTCCGGGGACTCGTTCAGCACCCGGTCGACCTCCCGCAGCAGGCGGTGTCCCTGCCAGAGCGGATACTCGGCGGCGTCGAACGGGTGGTTCGTCCAGATCACCGCCGGGCGCGTCGCCCGCACCGTCCGGCGGATGTGCCGCCCGGCGCGCTCCAGGGCCAGGCGGTCGAAGGCCGGCACCGTTTCGGCCGGCGGTCCGGCCGCGCGGGCCGGTGTGCCAGCCAGTTGAAATCGATGCAGAAAGCCTTGACCGGCCGGGGAAAACCGTCCCGGGCGGTCCGCCTGTCGGGTTGAGAAGCCGGGGCTTCGCCCCCCGCGCGACTCACGGCCGCGGCTGCGGTGGAAAGTCCCGCCGCCAGGAAGGCCCGCCGGCCGAGGGCGTGTGCGGCGGTGTCGGCGTTCATCTTGAACTCCTCTCGAGTCTGCCGCTCAGACCATCACGGCGAAGACGGCCAGGTACCGGACAGCGCACGACGAAGCCTTGCAGCCGGCTTGCCGGATCCGGAGCTGCCGTTTCGAAGCACCGGTAGCCTGCCTGGGCACCAAACCCCGCAGCCGCAAACGTATGCCGGGAGCGCAGGCGATTCGAAGGGCACAGAAGCCCGGGGCTCGCCGGTCCGGCTGGCTGTTCCGCGGCGGCGGTTCCGGCGGTACGGCGGTGGCGGTGGATACGGTGGACGCAGGGCGGCCCGGCGACCGCATCGGCCGGCGCGAGGCCGCGGAGTCGGGAGGCCGAGGCGAGGAGGCAGTCGTGGGCGAAGAGAACGGAACGCTGGGCATCGAGAAGGCGGAGGCCCCCGCCGGCGAGGAGCGGCTGGCCATGGAAGCCAGGGAACTGGCCGGAAGCGGGATATCGTCGGTGATGATCGCACCGTGGGGGGAGGTTCGATCGACCAACGGCGTTTTCATCGTGGATGAGGAGGCGGCGCGGCTGGTGATGGAGGCTTTCGCCGCCCACCGGACGGACCTGCCGGTGGACTACGAGCACCAGAGCCTGGGCGGCGCGTACGCCTCGCCGACCGGGCAGGCTCCCGCGGCCGGCTGGATCCGGGCGATCCGGGCGGTTCGGCCGGGGGAAGCCGGCGGCGGCGAGCCGGGGTTGTACGGGGACGTGGAATGGACCGAGTCGGCCCGGGCCCGCTTGTCGGCCCGGGAGTACCGGTACCTTTCGCCGGTGGTGCTGGTGCGGCGTTACGACCGGCGGGTGGTGGCCCTGCACTCGGCCGCGCTGACGAACAAGCCGGCGATCGCGGGCATCAAGCCGATCGTGAACCGCTCGCCGGCGGCCGGCGGGATCGAGGCGGAAGGAGCGCTGGAGGGTCTGCGG
Organism: uncultured Phycisphaerae bacterium; assembly: GCA_938005315.1. Taxonomy (GTDB): domain Bacteria; phylum Planctomycetota; class Phycisphaerae; order UBA1845; family PWPN01; genus CALLOB01. The sequence continues at coordinate 15,232 of CALLOB010000067.1, read as the reverse complement.
CAGGCGCTGGGCATGTCCGGCGCGCCGCTCGAGGCGGTGCTGGTCGGGGCGGCGGCGCGGATCGCTTCGCTGGAGCGGGATGCGGTCCAGCGGCGGGCCGGTCAGCGGGTGGACGAAGCCATGAGAGCCGGCAAGCTGACGCCGGCGCAGCGTGCGTGGGCCACGGCGTTGGCGGCCGACGATCCGGAGGCGTTCGAGGCTTTCGTGGCCTGCGCGCCGGTGGTGGTGGCGACGGGCCGGACGCTGCCGCCGGCCGGGGGCGGTGAGGGTGGCGATCTGGACCGTGCGGCCGCTGCGGCCGCTGCGGCGCGAGCGGCCTACCGGCGGGAGCCGCTGCTGGCGGCGGTGACCAGCGAGGCGGCCTGGGTGGCCCAGGCCCTGCGGGAGGCGGGCCTGGAGCCGGTCGGCAGCTGAGGCGCGGGTGGTGGATCAAGGTGGTGGCCCGCTGCGGCGGGCGGCGGAGGTGAAGGAGGTGCGGCGGTGCCATTGACGGCGAACAGGGAGTTGGGGCGCTACGTGGACCAGGAGGTCCGGCTGCTGCCGGTGAAGGCCGGCGTGCGGATCTACAAGGGCGCGTTTCTGGGGCTCAGCGCGGGATTTGTTCGTCCGCTGGCGGCCGGAGACGCCTTTGCGGGCGTGGCCTACGAGGAGGCCGACAACACCGGAGGCGCCGATGGCGCGGCGATGGTGCGGGTGTTCACGCTGGGGGACTTCGACCATGCGCTGGCCTCGGCGACGCGGGCGAACAACGGCAACCAGCTGTTCGCCTCGGATGACGGCACGCTGACGACGTCATCGGCGGGCAACAGCATGATCGGCCGGCAGATGGACGTGTCGGGGACGGGCCGGGTGGTGGTGCGCATCCGGACGGTGTTCGCGGGATAGAAGCGACCGGACGCGGAGCGTCGGCGGGCGGGGTGCGCCGGCGGGAAATGAGGCACAAGGAGAGGTGGGAACATGGCGGTGATCAACACGGGGCTGCTGACCAAGGGTCTGCGCAGCGCCTTTTTCGAGCGTTTCGAGAGTACGCCGGTACACTACCCGCGGCTGGCCACGCGGATCGCGTCGAACTCCGACGCGGAGACCTACCGCTGGCTGGGGACGGTCCCGCGAATGCGGGAATGGGGCTCCGGGCGGCTGGCCCAAGGCCTGCGGAGCGAGAGCTACTCGGTGGCCAACCTCAAGTACGAGGCCACCCTGGAGGTGGACCGGGACGAGCTGGCCGACGACCGCACCGGCCAGATCCGCGTGCGCATCGGCGAGCTGGCCGAGCGGGCGGCCACGCACAAGGACTACCTGATCGCCCAGCTGATGCTCCAGGGCGGCACCACGGGCTTCAACGGCTACGACGGGGTTCCTTTCTTCAGCAACGCCCACGTTTCGGGCGATTCCGGGACCCAGAGCAACGACCTGACGTTCGCGGCCGCGGCCCCGGACAACCTCCCGACGACCGAGGAGTTCCGGGGAGCGATGAAGCAGGCGGTGGCGGCGATGCTCTCGTTCCGGGACGACGCCGGCGAGCCGCTGGGGCGGGACACCGGCGGGCTGGTGTGCGTGGTGCCGCCGTCGATGCTGTTTCCGGCGATGGAGGCCATGCACGCGACGGTGATCACCTCGACCTCCAACGTGCTGCAGGGGCTGGCCCGGGTCATCGCCATGCCCTGGCTGACGGGATCGTCGGCCTGGTACCTGCTGAAGACCGACGGCGTGGTGCGGCCGTTCATCTTCCAGGACCGCGAACCGGTGGAGTTCGGGGCCCTGGCCGAGGACAGCGAGGAGGGGTTCAAGCGGGAGAAGCTGCTGTACGGCGTGCGGGCCCGTTACCGGATGGCGTACGGCTACTGGCAGTTCGCGGTACGGACCACGTTCACGTGAGGACGTGACCGGCTGCGCGGCGGGTTAGGGGGGGCCGGGCGGTTCGGCGGACGCGGGGCGTTCGCGGGCCGTCCGGCCGCCGCGTTGAACAGCGTGTGGACATGCATTCAGGAGAGCATCCGGGATGGGCTATGCGACGAACGCGGATGTCGAGCGGCGAGTGGGACCGGCGAACTACGTGCGGCTGACGGACGACCGGGGCACGGGCACGGCCGACGAGGCCAAGGTGACCGAGGCGCGGCTGGAGGCCGAGCAGACGGTGGACAGCTTTCTGGGGCGGCGATACGTGGTGCCGGTGGATGTGGAGGCCTGTCCGGAGACGGCGGCGCTGCTGAGGGGCGTGACGCTGGACCTGGTGGAGTTCCGGCTTTTCGCCCGGCGGCCGCCGGTACCGGCGGACGTGCTGCGCAAGCGCGAGAACGCCATCGAGTGGCTGCGGCGCGCGGCCGAGGGGCTGGTGGTGCTCTCGAACGCCGCAGCGCTCCGCGACAACGCGGCCGCGGGGTTCACGGGCCTGGCCGCCGGGCGCGCCCGCATGCTCACGCCAAGGGAGATGAAGGACCTGTGAACAGCGCGAGAGAAGCGGCGAACGGCCCGTCAGGCACGGAGAACGCCTTCCCCGGCGTGCGTGCCCTCGGGGATGCTGCCGACCACGGGCCCGCTGCTCCAGGGGCATGAGACATCGGGCCCGGCCGTCGGGAACCGGGTATCGGCGGCGGTCAGGGCACGTGCTGGTAGCGTTCGGCCTCCTCGTCGAACTCGAACGGCGGGGTGGCCAGGGTGATCGGGCGGATCCGGGCGACGCTGACCAGCAGACCCAGCAGGGCGAACGAGGTCAGCAGGCTGCTTCCGCCCTGGCTGACGAACGGCAGCGTCACGCCGGTCACGGGCCCCAGGCCCAGGGTCATCAGCACGTTGGTCAGGGCCTGAACGGCCAGCATGGTGGCGGCGCCGACGGCCACCAGCCGGCCCATCGGTTCATTGGTCAACGTCGCGATCTCGAACCCCGCGACGGTCAGCAGCGCGTAGCACAGCAACACGCCGACAGCGCCCCAGGTGCCCCACTGATGGGCCACCAGCGCGAAGATGAAGTCGTTCTGTCGCTCGGGCAGGATGTCATACTCCACGAACAGGCCCCGGCGCCAGCCCTGCCCCAGCAGCCCGCCGCTGCCGATGGCCGTCTTGCTGTGGGTGAGCTGGAAACCGCTGCGGACCTCCCACTCGGTCAGTTCGGCGATCCAGTCGGCCGGGCGGACGCCCGGTGGCCGGAAACTCTGCCAGAGTTCCGGACGGCGCTCCAGGGCGGCGCGGATACCGGGGTCCTGCAGAACGACGCCGACGATCCGCAACCGCTGGTAGGAGGCGATCTTGAACCACAGCAGCGGCAGACAGGCCACGCCCATCAGAATCACCACCAGCAGATGCCGGACCTTGGCCCCGGCGGCCAGCAGCATGGCCATCAGCACCGGCAGAAACAGCAGCACCGTCCCGAGGTCCGGCTGCAGCTTGATCAGGGCCATGGGCACCAGCGTGATCAGGAAGGGCTGAACCAGCCCGCCGAGCGTGCGGTAGTTGCGACGATAGCGCAGGTACCAGGCCATCGCCAGGACATAGGCGACCTTGGTGAGCTCGGAAGGCTGGATCACCACAGGCCCCAGGCCGATCCAGCGCCGCGATCCGTTGCGCTCGAGCACCAGGGGCATGTCCGGCAGCAGCCAGACCAGCAGCAGCACGCAGCCGGCCAGCAGGGCATAGGCGTGACGGCCGAGCCGCTGGTAGCCCAGCAGCACGATGCCTTTCATGCAGGCCAGTCCCAGGGCCAGGTACGCCAACTGCCTCCAGACGGCCCGCGAGAGCCCCGATGTGCCTGCCGGGTCGTAGATCGCCTCCAGCGTGAGCAGGCCGGCCAGGCACAGCGGCGCGGCCGGCACCAGCAGCGCCCAACTGGGATGGGTCGGTCGCCAGCGGTGGCCGATCATCGGGGCGTCTCCTGTGCGGCGGCCTGCACGGGGTCGGACCGTTCCCGGCCGGTCAGAATATCCTCGAGGATGGCCGCGGCCACGGGTGCGGCCGCCTCCCCGCCGTGCCCGACATACTCCAGCAGCACCGCCACGACCAGGGCTCCATCGCCGGGGCGGACAGGCTCCAGATACCGCCCGCGCGGGGCAAGGTAACCGATGAACCATGCGTGGGTGTCGCGGTCGGGGTCGGCGTCCTGCTGGGACAGAATGGTAGGCCGCTCGGCGGGGTCGAAGCTGTCCAGCAGAGCCCGGCGGTTGCGAGCTACGATCCGTCGCACGCTGCCGTCGGGAAAGCGGCAGGTGTAGGCCGACTGCCGCGGCGGAGCCTCGGCGCTGCCGGTCTTGCCCAGCAGCACGAAGCCGGTCGGCCTCGAGAAATCGGCGCGTCGGAAGGCGGTTCCGCCGGGCATGTTCACGGCGGCGTACATCCCCTCGCGCACCGTCCGCCACGCGTCCGGGGGAACCGGCAGCGGCGTTTCCTTGCGGTTGTCGGGCGCATCGGAGTGCCAGAGCCGCAGCGGCCGATGCGTTCCGGTGGCCACGGTGGCGGCCATCTCCGCGGCCTGCAACGGCGTCACATCGAGGCGTCCCTGGCCGATGGCCGCCAGGCGGGCGGCGCCCTCGGTCAGCTCGTCGGGCAGGCGCCCGGCGGACTCCTCCGGCAGGCCGACGCCGGTCCTTTCGCCCAGCCCGAACAGCGGCCACCAGTACCGCATCCGCCGCACGCCGAGCAGCTGGCCGACGTGGTAGTAGAACACGTTGCAGCTTTTCTGCAGCGACGTCACCGGATCGACCGGTCCGTGTCCGTAGGTGGCCATGCAGCGCCACCGGTCGGGCCGGTCGGGGAACAGGTGGCCGCTGCAGGTGAAATAGGTTCCGGTGTTGACTTTGCCGTCGGCCATGGCCGCGGCCAGCAGCATCGGCTTGACGATCGAGCCGGGGGGACGGGCCAGACCCGGCCGGAAGAGCCAGGGCTGCCGGAAAGTCTCATCCTCGGGCGAGGCCACGGCCGGGTCGCCGACAGCCGGGCAACTGACCGCCGCCAGCACGTCTCGCGACGGCAGGTCGAGCACCACGGCACAGGCGCCGGTGCTTCCGGGATTCTCCTCCAGCACGGCCGAGAGCCGGACGTAGATCGCCTGCTGGAGCTCGGCGTCGATGGTGAGGTGAACGTTCGCGCCGTCGACGGGATCCGCCGGGGGCGAAAGCGGCCGGCCTTTCTGGTCCTCGTGGCGGCGGCCGCGGCGGCCGCGCAGCACGCTCTCGGCGGCGGACTCCACGCCCGCGATGCCGCGAACCTCGCCGGGGCGGTAGCAGGCCAGGTCGTCGTCGGCCCGGGGGTCCGAGGCGATCGTCTCGGCATCCACCTCGCCGACTCGACCGACGATGTGGAACAGGGCGGGGCCGCCCTCGTAGCGCCGCGTGTGGCAGGGGCGCACCTCGATCCAGGGGCAGCCGGCCAGCCCGAGCCGTGCATCGACCTGCATCTGCTGATCGAGCCCGCCGACGACGGTGTGGGCCATCGTTTCCTCCTGAACGACGGTTTCGACGCCGCGGCGCCGCTGGACGGCGGCCTTGATCCTGGCCACCGAGGCGACGACGCGATCGCGGCGTTCCATGAGACGGTCCATGGCGACGCCAGTGAGTTGCGATACGAGCCGCCACGACTCCTCGACGCGCTGCGGAGAGGGCAGGTCCGCGGCCCGCAGGCCGGCTGCCCGGTACACGCGGCGTCTGAGGGCGTCATCCTCGACCATGAAGGCGTAGTGGAAGGCCACCTCCCAGACGGGCGCGTCGAAGGCCAGCGGGCGGCCGCGACGGTCGAGGATCTCGCCGCGCAGGGCGGGAAAGTACCTCGGCGGCAGGCTGAGCATGCGTTCGGCGGCGGCGGCGAAGGCTTCGGCCTGCCACCACTGGAGCTGGACGAGGCGAGCGGACGCCAGAACCGCCGGGCAGGCGAGCATGACCAGCAGGATTTTGACGCGGCGTTCGAACAACCCAGACCCCCACGCACCGCGGGCGCCTCGGCCGCGCGGCCCGGCACCCCTCGGTCAGCGGCGGTGGCGACTCACCCGCAGGCCGGTCCAGCCCCCCAAGGAGGCCAGCCCACGGTGGACCAGCGGGGCCACGACCGCGGTCAGGACGGCCGCCCACAGTGCCGCGGGCCAGATCGCGGCGGCAAGTGCAGGCCGTCCGGCCCGCCAGCCGTGAAAAGCCTCCGCCGCCAGCTGGACGGCCAGGGCGAGGGTCAGCGTGACCAGGACCTGCGTGGCCGGATGCTCACGGAACAGCACCTGGCGCACGAGCACGATCACCCAGGCGGCGGCGCCGTAGCAAAAGGCGTACAGCGCCGCGGTGCCCACGCCGGCGCTTTCGGCGCCGAGAATGAAACCCAGGATCCACGCGGCCAGTCCGGCCTCCGGCCAGGTCGCCCACATGGCGTAGTGGACCGCCAGGACGAACATCAGGTCCGGAAACGCGCCGAAGAGCGGGAACCGGGCCAACACGCTGGTCTGCAGCACGATGGTCGCCAGGGCCAGGATGATGAACGGTCCCCATCTCATGGCCGACGCCGCGCCTCCGGGCGTTGGATGGATTCCGAGCTCGGGAGCCGAGCGTCCCGCTGCCGGCCGCCGCCCCGCCGGCCGGGCGATGCCGATAATACCCGACCGGCGGGGCGATGGCACGCGGTCGATGGACAAAACGGCGGGGTGTGCGGTCAACCGGATGGAGTCGAGGACGGATCTGGACGACGGGCCGGGCGGAACCCGGTATGCACCGGGCACGCGCCCGGTGCATGGCCGCGATGGCCGGTGTCGCGGGGGTGTGGCGGCGTACGAGGGCCCGCGACGGAGCCCGCCCGCGCCGCGCGGGCCCGATGTGCGGGAAGCGGATGATCGGCAGTAGCTTCAGTCGGCGGCTGGCGGGGGCCCTTTGGGGGGCTGGACCGGCTGGGCCTGCGCTTCGACGGCCCGCTGGAGCAGGAGTTCCGGGACTACTACTGCCGGGCTTTCATCCGCCAGACGCGTTTCTACCTGGCCCTGGGCTGCCTGCTGTTCGCCTTTTTCGGAGTGCTGGACGCCTACGTCGTGCCGCAGGTCTGCCATCTGACCTGGATGATCCGCGGGTTCGTGATCTGCCCGGCCGTGGGCGCCTGTGCTCTGCTGACCTACTCGAAGGCCTTCCTCAGGTACGGCCACCTGATGACTTTCCTGGCGACGCTGGCCTCGGGTCTGGGCATCGTGGGCATGATCGTCATCGCCCCCCCGCCGGGCAACCTGACGTACTATGCCGGGCTGATCCTGGTGCTGATGTACCTGTATTCGCTGCTGCGTCTGCGTTTCGGCTGGGCGGTGTTCTCCGGAGCGACGGTCGTGCTGTCCTACGAGATCGCGGCCATCTTCGTGGTCAAGACACCGACGGTGCTGCTGATCAACAACAATTTCTTCTTCCTGACGGCCAACCTCATCGGGATGTTCACGGCCTACTTCCTGGAGAGCACCACCCGGCAGAACTTCCGTTTCATGCGCGAGCTGGCCGCGGCCCGGGATCACCTCGAGCGGCAGGTCGACGAGCGCACCGCCCAGCTCAACGAGGCCAAGGAGGCCGCCGAGGCCGCGAATCTGGCCAAGAGCCAGTTCCTGGCCAACATGAGCCACAAGATCCGCACGCCGATGACTGCGATCCTGGGGTTCTCCGACATCCTCTGCGAGGAGCGTTCCAGCCGGTCGCTGCAGCCGGAGCAGCTGGAGGCCGCCTACACCATCCGGCGCAACGGCGAGCACCTGCTGAGCATCATCAACGACATCCTGGACCTTTCCAAGATCGAAGCCGGCCGGATGACTGTGGAGCGGACCGGGGTCTTCCTCCGGAAGCTTCTGAACGACGTGATCGTCCTGATGGGCGAACGGGCCCGGGCCAAGGGGCTCGCGCTGCTGACCGAAGGCGTCGAATCGCTTCCGGAACCGGTTGAGACCGATCCCACGCGTCTGCGGCAGATTCTGATCAACCTGCCGGGGAATGCCGTCAAGTTCACCGAGCGCGGCCATGTGCGGCTGGTCGCGGGCGTGGTTCGCGACGAGCATGCGACCTCCGCGCGGCTGCACTTCGACGTCCACGACACCGGCATCGGCATCCGGCCCGACGCGGCGGACAGGCTGTTCCGGCCCTTCACGCAGGCGGACGAATCCATGACCCGGCGATTCGGGGGCACGGGCCTTGGGCTCACGATCAGCAAGCGGCTGGCGCAGATGATGGGTGGCGACGTGGTCCTGGTGCACACCGAGCCGGGCCGAGGCTGCCACCTGCGGGCGAGCGTGGAGGTCGGTCTTCCCCAGCCCGTCGCGGAGCCGGTGGCCACGGCCGGGCCCGCCGCGGGGCCGGTGCCGGCGGCTGTGGATCCGTCCCGGGAGGAGCGGTTGGCCGGTCGAAGAGTGCTGCGGGCGGAGGACGGGCCGGACAACCAGCGGCTCATCCGGCATATGCTCCTCCGTGCCGGGCCGAGGTCGTGGTCGCCGTTGACGGTCGTCAGGCGGTGGACGCGGCCCTGGCGGCCTCGCAGGGGGCACAGCCGTTCGACGTGATTCTCATGGACATGCAGATGCCGGTGCTCGACGGTTACGGAGCCTGTGTGGAGCTGAGACGGGCCGGCCACACCGGCCCGATCATCGCCCTGACCGCGCACGCAATGCAGGGTGACCGCACGCGCTGCCTCGAGGCCGGCTGCAACGACTCCGCCACCAAACCCACCCGGCGGAATGAACCGGTGTCTGTCATTCTTCGCCAATGCTGCGAGCCGGCACCCGCGGATTCCGCCTGCCCTGCGGACCGGCAGCCGGCCGGGACGCCCGTTTCGTGACCCGCACGCGTCCGATCGCCCTCGGAGCCTCCGGCACAGAACTTTCGGCGACCGGCACGGAGGCCACGCGCCACGATGCTCCGCGCAGCCGGGTTGCTTCCGTGGAGTCCGGCCGGCGCGGAGTCCGGGCGCCACCGTGCCCGGCATCGCCGCCCAGGCGCGGAGACTTCGCACGGAGTCGCCTTTTCCTGCCGGCGCCCGCGTTCTGCGCGTCTTGCGTCGTCTCCTGCCGGCCTTACAATGCCCGCATGCCGCCGATTCTGGAGACACTCCGACCGCCGCAGTGGGTCAAGAACGTCTTTGTCTTCGCCGCTCTGGCGTTCGGCAACCGGCTGCTGGACCCCGTGGCCGTCGAGCTGGCCCTGCTGGCCTTCGCCGCCTTCTGCCTGGCCTCCTCCGCCGGCTACGTCGTGAACGACATCCTCGACCGTCAGCGCGATCGCCTCCACCCCGTCAAGAAGGACCGCCCCATCGCCAGCGGACGCGTCGGTGTGCCGGCGGCGCTGGCCACCACGGCGGTCCTGCTGATCGCAGTGGCCGCCATCTGCGTCGCCATGCTGCCCCGGCCGCTGTGGGCCGCGGTCGGGGCCTATCTCGTGCTGTCCCTGCTGTACAGCCTGTTTCTCAAGCACCGCATGATTCTGGACGTGATCGTGATCGCGGTGCTGTTCGTGCTGCGGGCCGTCGGCGGCGCGGTGGCCATCGGCGTCCAGGCCTCGCCGTGGCTGCTGATCTGCACGTTCATGCTCTGCATGTTCCTGGGATTCGGCAAGCGCCGCTGCGAGATCGCCATGCTTGCTGGAACCGGGGGCGACATCCGGGGCCACCGGCCCCTTCTGGAGCGCTACAGCCCCACCCTGCTGACCCACCTGCTGAGCACCTCCGGCGGCATCGCGATCCTCACCTTCCTGCTGTACACGCTCGACGCCTCGCACCCCTCGCCATTCCCGCAGAAGCACCTGCTGGTCTACACCCTGCCCCTGGTGGTCTACGGCATCTTCCGCTACGCCATGCTCATCGAGCTGGGCAGGGCCGTCGGCCCGACCGACCTGATCATCAAGGATCCGCCGTTTCTGGCGGCCATCGGCCTGTGGGTGCTGATCGCCGTGGCCATCCTGTACGGCGCCCCTCTGGCCACACGCCCGGGTTGAAGCCGGGAGTCTCCGGGGCCACGAAGCACGAAGCGCCGGACGCGACAAGGTCCGTCCCTCCACGCCGATCTCGCTCGTCTGGAGGGCCGCAGACAGGGACGCGACGGAGCGCGTCCCTCTGGGGCGATCGCGGACGCGACGGAGCGCGTCCCTCCGGGCCGCCATCCCGGCGCGACGCGACGTGTTTCATCGGAGGGCCCCGCTCCGTCGGGGCCGCGCGATATGGACGCGCAAAACCGCGAGTGAAAGGTGAGCCACGAAAAACCCGCGATCGCGGACGCGACGGAGCGCGTCCCTCCGGGCCGCCATCCCGGCGCGACGCCGGTCCGTTCAGCCGACGCTCGCGCCGCACGCATCCGGCGGGCCGGCGGCTTTCTCGGCCCGGCGGTCCCACCAGAAGTTGAGCATCAGCAGCCCCACCCCGACCACCAGCAGGGCATCGGCGATGTTGAACACCCAGGGCCAGATGTCGATCCGCCATGAGCCGATGGGAATGCTCGGCTCCATCTTGATGAAGTCCCGCACCACGCCCTGCCGGCGTATCTGTGGATTCCGGGCCGCGGGGATGAAACGCGGCTGACTGCCCTCCGGCCAGTGGCCGATCAGGAGCCCCCGCTCGTCCGGTCCGCTCACGATTCGTCCGACGATCGTGTGCTGCACCGCCCCGGCGTCGTAGCGCACCACGTCGGCCTGCATGAACGTCCGGTCGTAGAGGTTTCCCAAGGCTCCAGCCAGCACCAGCCCCAGCCCCACATGCAGGCTGCGACGGTCGCGGGTGCTGTGGCGGAAGAGAAACAGCACGAAACCCAGCGCCAGCACCGACGCGGCGATGAACACCGGCGTCATGCCCTTGCCCAGCCCGAAAAGCGCACCGGTGTTCAGCGACCGCTGAAAACGCATCACGTGGCGGATGATCACCCAGGAGCGTTCGGGGTCGGGATCCAGCGAGGTGAAGGCCCAGTGCTTGGACCACAGATCCGCGGCCAGCCCGAGCACCGCCACGACCCAAAGCCGAAGGTGCGAGGGCAGGTGCCTCCAAGCGTCGGAGAGTCCGACGCAGGCCTGCGGAGCTTCCGGGCTGCCGGCCGACTGCGAAAGGGTCATCAACAGGGTCTTTCCGGAAACGTACGGCACCCGGCCGGCTGCCGGGGCGGACGGCAAACGGCCAATCCGCCGCCGGGTCGTACCCGGAGCATCCTCGGCCCCTTAGCGCCGCCTCTTCTCGAGTTCCCGCTCGTACTCGATGCAGTGTTTGGCCCAGGGCTTGGCCTTGAGCCTGGCCTTCGTGATCGGCCGACCTGTGGCCATGCAGACGCCGTACGTCCGCTGATCGATCCGCTCGAGTGCTTCATCGATCTCCCGGACCAGCGAACGCTCTTTCTCGATCAAACCGAGCGTGAACTCCTGCTCCCAAGTGTCGCTGCCCAGATCGGCCATGTGGATCGGCATGCTCGAGCCAGCCCCGCCGGCCGAGTCGCTGCCCCGCATGGCCTGGTCTTCCATCGTGGCCACGTCGCCCATCAACTCCCGCCGCTTTTCCAGCAGTATCTGGCGGAAGAATTCCAGCTCCTCATCGGTCAGGCGTGTCTTGGGGAGCTCCGGCAAAGGCTCCTCCTCCACCTCGGGCTTCGCAGGCGGTATAGCCGTCGGCTTGAGCTTACCGGACCTGACGGCGGGAGCCTCGTCGGAACGCCCTCCACCCGGGCCTGCCGCCGGAAGGACGGGCTGAACCGCTCCTGCGGCCGGAACCTTGCCGGACTCGACCTTCGCGCGTCGAGCCTTCTGCTCCGCGACCACGCCCGGGACTTTGCGGGATGCCTCGCCGGCACGACCCGCGGCTCCCGCCTCGCCCTTAGGAGCAACGCACCCGGTACGCCCGCTTGAATCCCGCCCGCTGACCACCTCCGAATCGCCCCCGGACACGAGGCACTGGCTGGGCTTGGAACCGGCGACCTGCCCGGGGTTGCCATTGGACGGCTTCCTGTCAGATCGCTTGTTCTCCTTTTCCTTGGCTTTGGCGGACTTCGAAAGACGCTTCGGACGTTCCTTGGAAAGAGAGGCCTTGGGAGACTCCGATCGCGTTGAGGCGCGTTCGTGAGTCGCTTTGACAGGGTTCTTGCGTGCGGATACGGGGGGACGAGGGGCCTTCTTGCCGGACTCAGCCGTCTTGGAATGCCCCTTCGGCACAGGCGTATCCTTTGCCGGCCGCTTTGTTGGGGCGGCCTGCCGCTTTCGTCCGGTGCCGGTCTTTCGCTTGGCCACGCGTTCACGCCTCGGGCAGTCACACGACCGTAAGCCGTTGCCAGAAATAAAGAAACGCACAATGGAAAGTCCAGTTAGTATAGATTGCAGGCTGTTGTCTGTCAAGCACTGCGGGCATAACCGGTCCGAGCCGTCCCGATTTCGCACGGCCGCCGCTGGCCCCCGTCGCCGATGTGGCGTCATAAGGGGCGCAAAGCCGGCCTTCTGTAGCTGTGGACGCGGGCACGGATTCCCCTGCCCCGCCCCGAAGCGGCAAGCCGCACAGGAGTGTTCGGACGCCTGCCCATGGCCCCGGACCACGCCGGAAGCTCAGAGCCCGCTCAGGGTGGTCCTTGAATCTGGACGAATCCGCCGCTTCCGGCCGGGGGTCTGAAAGGTAAACAAGCGTCCGTGGTTTCATTCTCCTGATTTCGTTCTTTCGCGGAGGCGTCGGCCCGCCAGGCGTTCCTAAGGGTACACGGACTGGTATATGGGTGTCCTTTTCTACGGGTAGACAGGCATATGGATGTCCTTTTCTACGCTCTTCTACGGGTAGACAGGTAGTTAGATGTCCTTTTTGCGGGTACTGCTTCCTTCCTTTTCTGCGTCCTCTCTGTCGGGGGCGCTGGAGGGCCCCACTCCTTCGGGGGCGCGAAAGGTGAGCCAAGGAAAACCCGCGATCGCGGACGCGACGGAGCGCGTCTTTCCGCAGCCGCAAAAAGGGACGCGCCGGAGCACGCCCCTCCAAGCGGGCCCGGGATGCGATGCGGCGAGCTTGGGGGGCCGGCTCCGTCGGGGCCGGTATTGCGCTGCGATGGAGCGATCCGGGCGACGATCGCCTGTTTCCGAAGCGGTCGCCGCCGGCGTCGTTGCTGATGCTGCCCTGCCTCGCCCGGGCGACCGTCGCCGCGCGCTCAACCTGGCATCCAGCGGCCGAACGGGTAAGGGTCGAAGGCCCGGCCGGCGGCACCGGGGGGTCATGGATCCGTAGAAGACGACCGGCAGCACGCCGGAAGGCGGCAAGTGCGTCGGATGACACGTCCCCTCGCGGGGTTGGGACCGGGCAGGCGCGGGGATCGGACGGAAGCAGTTTCCCGCTGATGGATTGCCCGGGAGAGGGCTCGAACCTCCACAGCCTTGCGGCTACATGGCCCTCAACCATGCGCGTCTGCCAATTCCGCCACCCGGGCAGGACCGCTACGGAACGGGGGGCTTCAAGCCCGCCGCCGAACCTCATACCCTATTCCGCGGCGATCGGACGGTCAAGCCGCGGCCCCGATCCGCAACCACCCGGCCGGTTTCAGCCGGACGACCGGTCCGCGGCGCGGCCGCGCGGGCCGCTCAGACCTCCGGCAGTTCATAGCCCTTGCGGCGCGGCCGCGAGAGCAGCTTGTCGGCCTCGGGGTCATCGACGAATTTCTCGGCCGTCGGATCCCACCTGAGCTTGCGGCCGAGGCTCCGGCAGATGTTGATCAGCGTGCAGACCGTGGTCGCCCGCTGGGCGATCTCGATGTCGGCATTCGGCCTGCCGCGGCCGGCGGCGCACTCGAAGAAGTTGCGGATGTGCTCGACGGTTTCCCCGGGCGCCGGGGCCGGCGTATCCGGAGGTGCGTCCTTCAGCAGCTCGGCCGGCTCGGCCACGCAGTGACCGCGCTGGATGTCGATGCGGCCCCTGTCGCCGATGAACTCGGCCCCGAGATCACGGTAATCCTTCTGACCGGCCGGGGGCCTGGGGCGATGGCATTTCAGCAGCACGCCGGAGGCGTAGCGCATCGTCACCCGGCCGTCCGGCCCCGTTTCCTCGGGCCAGATCTCGACCGGGCCGGTGTCGTCGGCGCCCAGGGCGCACTGCACCTGGTCCAGCGCGTGGGTGCCCCATCCGCTGACTCCCCAGGACACTCCGCCGGCGTCGTAGTCCGCCCAGCGGGCCCAGCCCAGGTGCAGGTCGCGGTGATAGGGGCGCAGTTCGGTCTGATTGCACCAGGCGTCCCAGTCGAGCCCCTCGGGCACGGGCTGCCCGGGCTGCGGCGACCAGGTTTCCGGCCCGATGAAGTTGCAGGCGATGACCTCGCGCACCTTCCCGATGCCGCCCTCGCGCACCAGCCGGCTGGCCCAGACGTTGATGGGGATGGAGCGCTGCTGCGTCCCGACCTGGAGCACGCGCTTGAGCTTGCGTGCCGCGTCGACCAGGGCGCGGCCCTCCTGGACCGTCAGGCACACCGGTTTCTCGGCGTACACGTCGAGCCCGGCCTGCATCGCGTGGATGCAGATTCGCGCCCGGGCATGCGTGGTGGTGGCCACGAAAACCGCGTCGAGCTTCTCCTTCTCGAGCATCGCGCGGTAGTCCTGATAACGCACCCAGCGGTCGCCTCCGGGGATCAGCCCGGCGGCTTCCTCCATCCGCTTCAGCCAGCAGTCGGCCACGGCGACGATGTCGGCGTGATCCTCCAGCTTCTCGCCGTGCATGAGCTGGCGGGCGCGGCCGCCGGTACCGATGAAACCGACCTTGAACTTCGAGCGCGAGGCCTGGGCCAGGGCCCTGGACCGGGCCAGTCCGGGCAGAGCCACGCTGCCGGCGCAGAGGGCCGCCGATCGGCGGAGGAAGTCACGTCGTTTCATGGGCGGTCTCCTTCTCCGAAGCGCGGTTCGCGGGGGCGGTTGGTCCGCCCGGGGCGGCCCGCGCGGTCCTCCCCGGCATCGCGGACCCGGGGACTCACAGGTTCATGGTCATCAGGAACTCGGCGTTGGTCCGGACCTTCATCAACCGGTTGCGCAGCAGTTCCACGGATTCCACGGGGTTCATGTCGCTGAGGACGCGGCGGAGCTTGTACATCAGTTCGAGCTCCTCGGGGGCCAGCAGGAGCTCCTCCTTGCGGGTTCCGCTGGCGTTGATGTCGATGGCCGGCCAGACGCGGCGATCGACCAGCCGCCGGTCGAGGTGCAGCTCGGCGTTGCCGGTGCCCTTGAACTCCTCGAAGATCACCTCGTCCATCTTGCTGCCGGTATCGACCAGGGCGGTGCCGATGATGGTCAGCGAGCCGCCCTCCTCGATGTTGCGGGCGGCCCCGAAGAAGCGCTTGGGCTTC
>CALLOB010000066.1 GCA_938005315.1 uncultured Phycisphaerae bacterium | reverse complement strand
AGCGGTTCAGCTTCGCGTTGGACAGGACGCCGGAAATGCGCCGGCGCATCCAGGCGGGGTGGTCGTAGGCCAGCCGGTGCCTCAGGCCGGTCGCCGCGTCGAACCAGGCCTCAAACGGCACTTCCTCGGCCTTCTCGCCACCGGGCCTGATCTTCAGCACACCGGTCACCCGATGCCCGGGCCGGTCGTCGAGGGTCCCCGGCTCGGCGGCCTCCAGCCGCACGATCTCCCCGCCGAGCAGCGCCTCGGGGCCCGTGGTCGTGCCGGTCAGCAGGGCCGCCAGGGGATGGCGGCTCTGCTCGAAGGCGCTGAAGCGGGCCAGCTGGAGCTTGCTCAGGTCGATCGACTCCGGGGCCTCGCCCTGCACGTACTGCTCGATCGGCGTCGCGTGCTCCCACAACGTGCGGCCGTCGCAGTAGACCGCGTACATCGGCGTCTTGAGCATCAGTCGGTTGGGCCCGGCGAAGGCCAGGGCCAACTCCTCGGGCTCAGGCGTCGGCAGCTGGTCGGCCTCGGGCCCCTGGACCTCCAGCGTCACCGTCAGCACGCCCGTGTCCTGGTAGGTCGGCAGCGCACGGTAGGCTTTGACCGCCCGATCCAGAACCTCGCGGGGCGAAGGCGCGGACGCCGCCGGCGCCGTCTGCAGCCAGCCGAGACACAACGCTTCGGCCGCAAGCCGGGCAAGAACGATCCATGCCAAGGAACGACCCTCCAAACGGACACGGGCGAACGCGGGCCTGAAACCCGCCGCTCCTGCAAGCGTAGCCTTCCGCCCGGAGGACTGCAAACCGCCGGCCCGACGCTCCGTCCGCCGCCCAATCGCGGGCATCGCCGGGCCAGGTCACGCCCGGTCGAGCCGGGCCAGTCGGATGAACAGCGACTCGATCGCCAGGTCGAGGTTGGCGTTGCGGGCGAAGTTGAAGTCGGCCTGGGCCAGCTCCCGCAATGCCGCCGCACAGGAGGCCGGTCCGCAGGCCCGGAGGATCGATGCGGCGACTTCGGGCTGGTCGCCGTGAATCGGATCGTCGGCCGATCCCAGCCCCGCCCGCAGCGCGTCGCGGTAAAAACCCGCCAGCACGCCCAGCAGCGTGCGAATGCCGCTGCGGGTGGCATCGGTGTCGGACATGTCCGGATCACGCTGCGCCGCCAGACGCCCCAGGGCCTTGGCGTCGGTCTCGAAAGGCTCGCAGAGTCCGGTCGCCGCCAAGCCCGCCGTTCCGGCCGCCAGGTCCGCGACGCGCCGACCCCAGGACTGCTTGAGCGCGTGAACCCCGTCGTCGCACAGCCGCAGAGCCTCCCCCAGGCTGCCCTCGGCCTGGCGGGCCGCCCAGGCCCGCTCCGTTGCCCCCAGTTCAGGCCGCAGCCGGGCCAGTGAATCGTGCACGAAGACGGTCGGCAGAGCCGCGAAACGAACCAGCTGGCAGCGCGAGCGGGTGGTGGGGAGCATTCGGTCCAGGCTGGACACGATCAGAATGATGAACGTGTCGGCCGGGGGCTCCTCGAGCGTCTTGAGCAGCGCGTTCTGGGCGGCCTCGCCCATCCGCTCGGCCTCACGCACGATGAAGACCTTGGCCCGGCCGCGCAGCGGGCGGGTGCAAGCCCGTTCGATCAGGAAATGCCGTACCACCTCCACGCCGAGGGTCAGGGCCTGCTGCTTGCGCACCGCGGCGTCGGGATGCTGGCGGTTGAGCTGGCGGTGCACCAAATGCAGGTCGGGGTGAGTTCCGGCCGCGGCGATGCGGCAGTCCTCGCAGACGCCGCAGGCGTCCGGTATCCGGTCGACCTCGAAGTCCGCGGCCAGCTCCGGCGGCAATGGCCTGTCGGTCGGCGCGCCGCATAACAGCCGCCTGGCCAGCCGGTCGGCGAGCATCTCCTTCCCGACGCCCTCCGGGCCGGCGAAGATGTAGGCGTGCGGCATCCGACCGGCGCCGGCCGCCCTCAGGAGCACGCGCATGGCCCGGGGCTGGTGCCGGACGTCAAAAAGCGACACGTTCCAGCACCTCCATGATCGCCTCATGCACCTGCCCGGGAGCGGGCGTGCCGTCCAGCACCTCCACGCGCCCGGGGTAATCGCGCGGCAACGAAAGGAAACCCTCGCGAACCCGGCGGTGGAAGTCCTCGGGCCGCGACTCCATTGCATCCGCGGGGCGATGGCTGCGGCGGCGCCGACCGAGCTCCACCGGCACGTCGAGAATGACGGTCAAGTCCGGCCACGTGTCCCCCACGGCCAGACGGCCGAGCTCCAGAATGGTCCGCACGTCCTGCCCCGCGGCCCCCTGATAGGCGCAGGTCGCCGAGACGAACCGGTCGCACAGCACCACCGCTCCGCGGGCCAGAGCGGGTCGCACCACCTCGGCCGCCAGTTGGGCCCGCGAGGCCATGAACAGCAGCGTCTCACACCGGACGTCCATCGTCGCCAGATGCTCACCGAGCAGTAGCTGGCGAATCCGGTCTCCGATGGCCGTCCCGCCGGGATCCACCGTATGCACGACCTCCAGCGGTCCGCCGCCCAGCCGCTCGGCCAGCAGACCGATCTGGGTGCTCTTGCCGCAACCGTCCGGGCCGTCGAACACCAGGAATCGACCGGCGAGTTTCTCGTGCAGACGCAACGGGACCTCCGGTTCAGCCGGCAACCGTCCGGACCGCCCGGCAGACCGCCAACCTGCCACAACGGCTTCCAGGCGGGCAGTTTACGGCGCGGCAAGACGGTCGCAAAGCCCGGTAGCGCTCGGCCGACCAGGCCATGCCGCAATCCAGGCCCCGGCGTTCCCCGGACGGCTCGCAGGCCCCGTACGGGGCTTGGCCGGCGACCTGGGGCAGGATAGGATGCCGCAGGCTCGCCCGCGTCCGGGACGCCGGTGCGGATCGTCCGGGCGTTCCGGCCTGATGCAACCGGACGGCCGGACGGGACTATAAAAACGCGTTACTGTATGCCCGCACGAAGATTGCAATGCGTTCACGCCGGGCCGTCGGCCCGGAAGCGCCGCGGCCCGAGGATACTTCGGATGCACCGATGCTTGATCGGGATGGTCACCCTGGTGGCGCTGACGGCCGGCCCCCTGGCCGCTCAGTCGCCGCGTCAACCCACCACGCGCGAGGCCTTCGGCGGCTCTCCGCTGTTCTGGAGCACCGAGACCATCATGGAGCTCTGGGTGAGGCAGGTGACACGCTACTACAACCTGTCGCCCGAGCAGGAGGACTATACCCGCAAGCTCATGACCCAGCGGGTCAAGAGCTTCCTGAAGGACTACGAGAAGGACGTGCGGGCGCTGATGGCCGAGTACATGGACTACCAGACCAACCAGGAACTCCCGCCCCCGGATGTGGCGATCGACTTCGCCAAGCGGGCCGGCCCGCTGGTTGCCGCGATTCGTCGCGAGATCTTCGAAGGCAACATGGCCTGGCGCGAGATCCTCGACGAGGAACAGCGGGCCCGCCATGACCGCGACCTCGAGCAGATGACCACCTGGTTCGACAATCTCTCGCGGGGCCTGAGCCGCTGGGAACGCGGCGAGGTCGAGCCGACCGACATCCCCGGACGCGTCAGCCGGCAGCCGCCCAGCGTCCGCAAGATCGAGGACGCCTGGGAGTACTACGTCCGGCACTTCATCCAGGCCTACCAGCTGGACGACGGGCAGCAGCAGGTGGCGCACTCGATCCTTCGCGAGCTCAAGGCCGAGGCCCAGCGCTACCGCCAGAGTCGGGCGGACGTTTTCGCCAAACTTGACGAGGACGCCGCCCAGCTGCGGGCCGGCAGCCCCAAGCGCGACCCCAGGGACCGCGAGACCTACCAGCAGCAGTTCGCGGAACTGACCCAACGTCGCAAGGAGGCCGAGCGACCGATCAGCGCCCTGTTCGACCAGCTGCGCTCGCGGCTGGAAACCATCCCGACCGAGGACCAGCGACGCAAGCGGCAACGCCAGATGGACAACCTCAGACGCCGCTATGACACCCGGCCGGCCGCTACCGCGCCGGCGGTGACGCGCCCGGCCCAGCCTCCGGCCACGGAAAACTCCCCGAGTCAGGCCGATGCGGGCGGATGACCTGGAATCGCCAACCCCCAGTCTCGTCGCCCGGTCCGTTCATGCGACCTGCCGAACAGGGCCGGTGCCGCCGACTTCCTCCGGCAAGGCCCGTTGACGCCCGGTAGAACCGGCCGGATGATAGTCCGCCGGGGCCGGGTTCCCCCCGATCCGGAACCATCTCCCCTCAGCATGGGAACCGATCGGTCCCCAAGGCGTCTAACCCATGAGTGACCAGCGGCACGAAGCCGACCGCCCGTCCAGCCCGTCCGCCGAAGACGCCGCCCTGGTGCAGCAGGCCCGCCACGGCGACGTCAGCGCCTTCGAGCGGCTGGTGCTTCGCTACCAGGACCGGCTGGTCAACACCTGCTGGCGCCTGTCGGGCAGCCGCGAGGACGCCGAGGACCTCGCCCAGGAGGCGTTTCTCAAGGCCTTCGCGGCGCTGAACGGGTTCCAGCGGCGGTCTGGATTCTACACCTGGCTGTTCCGGATCGCGGTAAACCTGGCCGTCTCGCACCGCCGCCGGACCGGGCGGAGATCGACGCTCTCGCTGCACGAGGTCGAACCGGCGCGCGACCGCACCGATTCCGGATCGCATCGCCCCGGGCCGTGCGAAGACCCCGCCGCGGCGCTCGGGCGGCGCGAGGTTCAGAGCTGTGTCGAGGCCGCTCTGGAGACTCTGGACGACGATCAGCGCGCCGTGCTCGTGCTGCGCGACGTCGAGGGGTTCGACTACCGGGAGATTGCCGCCATCCTGGAGGTTTCGGTCGGAACGGTGAAATCCAGGCTCCACCGGGCACGCATGGCTTTGCGGGAGAAACTCGCACCGGTGGTGTCGCCCGGTTTCGCTCAGCCGAGGTCGTCACAATGAAGCCCAGTCGGCGTGCCAGGCTCGAATCTCAGCTTTCAGCCTACCTGGACGGGGAACTGGCCCCCGTGGAGCGCCGGGAGGTGGAGGAACTCCTCCAGACCGATGCCGGGGCCCGAACCCTGCTGCAGGAACTCCAGGCCGCCGCCGGTCTCCTGCGCGATCTGCCGCGGGCCGCGGCCGGCCCCGGACTGGTCGAGGGCGTCCGCAAACGCCTGGAGCGAAAGGCCCTGCTGGGAGATCCCGCGGCCGCCGGACCGGCACCCGAACCGCCGGTCTTCAGCCGCGGCCGAGGCCTGGCTGCCGCTGCGGTGATCGCCCTGACCGTGACCACCGGCTACCTGATCTGGGCCTTCCGCGAGCCGCCGGGCGGGGAACTGGTCCGCCAGACCATCGACGCCGGACGACGCTCTGAATCCGCCGACCGGGACGGCACCGATTCGCCCCTGGTTCTGGCCCGGGCACGGTCCGACGGAGCCGTGAACCTCCAGGCGGCTGCTCCGCTCCCCGACCGGGGGACGTCCCCGACAGCGGCGCCGCCGGCCGAATCGTCGCCGCGTTTACAGCCCGACGAAGCCGCCGCGTCTGACGCGACCGCCGCTTCCGTCGCCCGGTCCGCCGATACGGCCGGTACGGCCACCGGACCGCCGCCGGATGCGATGCGCGAGCACACGTTGACCGTCGAACTGGCCTACGCGGACATATCGAGCCGGAATCGGGCCCGACAGCTGCTGAGCGACCGCCACTCAGCCGGGGACGCGCCGTCTGCAACGGCCCTGGAAGAGACCGAAGCAGGCGATGCGGTCCTCGTTGAAGTGCCCGACGCAGCCGGGGTCGTAGCGCTGCTGGCCGAGCTCGGCCGTACCCGGCCACTGACCATGAAGCTCATCGTGCCGTCGGAGACCGAACAGAGCGCACCGACCGCGTCTCGCGCGGTGAACGGATCCTCGCCGCACCCGGCACGGGAGGCCGACACCCGGGGGGATGAAGGCTCCACTGAGTTCGGTTTCCTGGAATTGGCGCATATTGAGGGCTACGTCGAGCGACTCAGACGCGCGCTGCAAGCCGCCCGGCTCCAGCGGCGATCGCGGGCCCCTCTGGAGGACTCTCAGCAGGCTCAGGCGTCCGTGCCGGCGGACACGAACCCGGCACCGCTTCCGGCGGAGGGCGGCGAACCGCCACGGCACAACCCTGACGTTCCGGAGCCGCAGTTGCAGGTCGTCACGCCGGAAAAAGGCATGTCTGCCCTGATGGTCGGGACCGCACTCCGGCCGCGGGAGGTCCCGATGGCCTCAGCGCCGCCCCCGGCCACCGGGCCGGCCGCCGCAGAGCCCGACATCGCGGCCCCGGCCGACGGCTCCGGCTTGCGTGTCCGCATCCGCTGGATGGCGCCGGAGGACGCCCCGGCGACGGTTCCAGCCGCCCGCTGAGGCCCGGGGACACGATGCTCAAGCCAGCTGCGACCGCAGGGCCTGCATCTGCGCGGGCGAAAAAAGCACCTCATCGTAGACCGCCCGGATACGGGCTTCGTCCAGCCGCTCGAAGTCCCCGCGACGCGGCACGATCAGCTCGCCGGCCAGGTCGATGGCCCCTGGACTGATGAGAAAAGCGTCGGGTGTCAGCCCGTAGACGCTCGGACGGTGTGCGGCCCGCGGAAACAACCACGTCACCCAGCTTTCGTCGGCGTAGGTGGCGAAAAGGTTGACCATCGGCTCGGGGTCCGCCGGTCTGATGCCGCCCAGGACTTTCAGCACGCGGCCGACGGTAAACATCGTGCTCTCGATCGAGCCGCTGATCACGATCACGGCCGCCCGTCGGCCGTTGCGGGTCGTGCCCACCCGGAGGCCGTTGGAGCAGACCCAGTCGATCCAGTCGCCGTTTCCGCCGCACAGCTGCCGGATGAGCTCTTTTTCGAACGGCAGCGATCCGGCTTTGGATGCCTGCAGGTGCAGATGATCCGGGGCCGAAGCTCCAGCCCGCGGGCCGTTGTAGAAGACCGTGTAACGGCCCTCCAGGTCGCGGGCCAGCGAGAGGATGGCCGGTAACGCGGACTCGAGAAGCTGCGGTTCGTGGCGCACCGACGCCACGGTGTAATGCGGCTCGAGGATCGGAGCAGGGTTGCACAGAATCAGCCAGTCCCGCCGGTAGACCACCGCGCATTGCTCGCGCGGCAGGTTGGAGCCGCACAGGAAGCATGGCCGGGCTGCCAGCGAGGCGGGGTCCACCTTCGCCGAGGCGCTGGCCGCGCGGGCCGGGTTGCACTGCACCATGATCTGCGAGCCGCCCAGTTCGAAGGATCGTCTCTCCGCGGACCGCAGGCTGGCCAGTCCCTCCGCCAGCCGCGGCCAATCGCGCACCTGCTGCTCCCACATGGCGGCCATCAGCTGCCACAGCGGTCCTGGTCCGATAAATGTCCGATCGAAACCTGCCATCCCGTATTCTGTCCGAATGACCGGCCTGTCCTCCAGCGGCCGACGGTCGCGCGGACCGCTCCGACGACCTCGCCCGGGATCCGGCTTGCGCCCATGGCCCCCCGCGGCCGAGCCCGGGCAGGCCACCGCCGGGACACCGTCCCGAACCTTGTTCCGGCCTGCACTGCTGGCTCGCCGGACCGTTCCTGAGAATACCCTTTCGGGCCGCCGGCGTCGACCCACCGGCTGCGACCGGGGAACCCCGACGCCCGGGCCGGATGGGCCCGGAAGCCCTTGTCCGGCGACCGCTTTTGAGATACCCTTCCCGCTTCGCGTGGTGCGAATGCCGCCGGCGAAACGGGCCCGACCGACCGGTCGCCGGCGGGCGCCGCGGGGTGCGGGAGAACGAACCATGACCGCCTGCTGCAAGCCGATGGATCGTCGCGCTACCGGCCTTGCGACCCGTGTTTCGCGCCTCGGGGGTGCCCCCGGCCGGCTGCGGGCGCTGGCCGTGTGGACGGCCCTGACGGCCTTGACCGGCTGCGGCGATCCGAAGGACGGAGTGACCCGCCTGAGTCCGCGCGGCGTGCCGTTCCTCGACGGCGTGCCGGTGCCGGCCGGCTTCCAGCTGGTCGATCGCATGACCGAGGACTACGAGTCCGGCGCGCAGCGCATGGCCCGCCACGTGTACGAAGGCGCCGCCGACCCCAACGCGGTGCGGAGCTTCTACCGCGAGCAGATGCCGCTGGTCGGGTGGAACCGCGTCAGCGACCAGAACGTCAAGGGCAGTATTGCCATTCGATTCGAAAAGCAGACCGAGGCCTGCCATATCACCATCGACCGTTCCGGCACGCTGGGCAGGGTCAGGATCCAGGCCGTCGTGATGCCGTTCAACCGTTCACCGTCGGAGGCGCCGGCCAGGCGACCCATGCCATGAAACAGACCAGGCGGCAGGAGCTGAAAACCAACACGCTGAGCGTCCATCTCGCCCGGATCTACGAGAACGCGCAGGCCTATTCCAGTTACATCACCAGCGGCCTGGTGGTCGTTTTGCTGGTGATCGTCGTGGGAGCCTACGTGCGTCACAGCCGGCAGGTGGCGACCCAGACCGGGTGGAAACGCTTCTACGAGATCGCCGACCCCTCGGCCGACGCCGGCGGAGAGGTGGATCTGATCACCAAAGCCGAACGGCTAGCCGACGAATACGCCGGTCATCGGCAGATCGGTTTTGCCGCCCGCGAGCTCCAGGCCGACCTGACCTACGAGGAGGCGATGAAGCTTTCCCCGACGGGCGGCGACCGGGCCCGGCGCGTCGAACTGCTCAAGTCCGCCCGCAGGATCTATCAGGAACTGCTGGACGCACACGGCCGCGAGCCCATGGCCGCTGCCCGGCTGCGGATGAGCCTGGCCGCCTGCATCGAAAACCTCGTGCTGCTCGACGAAGCCCGCGTCGAGGAGGCCCAGACGCTCTATCAGCAGGTAGCGGCCGACCCGGCCAGCCCCTTCAAGCCCCTGGCCGAGAAAATGGCGCAGACCCTCGCCGCGCGGATCGCTCCGCTGACGATCGTCGCCACCCGCCCGGCCGAGACCGCGCCTGAGGCCGCCTCCGCACTCGCGGTTCCGGACACCGCCGCCGCGCCGGTCACCGTCCCCTGACGACCGGCCCGGCATGAGGCCGCCGAACCGGTCCGCCGGGCTGGGCTCACGGCGCGTCGCCCCCTATATATCTGTGCAGGCCGCGCCGGCCCGACCAGGCACCCCGACCGGCGCACCCTGGAGGTACCGGCTTGTCCACCGAAACGCTGGAAAGCAAACACGCCCGCGCTCTGGAGATCCTCCGATCGCTCGAACGGGTGGCGGTGGCCTTCTCCGCCGGCGCCGACTCCACCTTCGTCCTCAAGCTCGCCCTCGACGCGCTGGGCCCGGAGAACGTCGTGGCCGTCACCGGCCGCAGCGCCAGCCTGGCGGTCCATGAGCTGGAACAGGCGGTTGAGATCGCACGCCGCCTGGGGGCACGCCACGTGATCCTCGACACCGACGAGATGGCCGATCCGCGCTACGCCGCCAACCCGGTCAACCGCTGCTTCTACTGCAAGTCCGAGCTGTACAACCGGCTGGCCGCTTTCATCGCCGAACATGGCCTGCGCGCCGTGGTCAACGGCAACAACGTCGACGACCTCGACGACCATCGGCCCGGCCACGCCGCCGCCGAGGGGCTGCCGGTGCGATCGCCGTGCATCGAGGCCGGCCTGACCAAGCAGGACATCCGCGAACTCAGCCGCCGCCTGGGGCTGCCGACCTCCGACAAGCCCGCCAGCCCGTGCCTGGCCAGCCGCATCCCGTACGGCGAGCCCGTCACCCCCGAGAAGCTCCGACAGATCGAGGCCGCGGAGTCGGCCCTGCACGACATGGGCTTCCAGGTGTGCCGCGTCCGACATCACGGCACCCTGGCCAGGATCGAATTGCCCGCCGACGAGATCCGCAGGGCGGCCGAGCCGGAAACCCGGGCCCACATCGACGCCGTCCTGCGGGCCTGCGGTTTCGCTTACGTCGCCTTGGACCTCCGCGGCTTCCGCAGCGGCAGTCTCAATGAGGTCGTTCAGATCTCCCTGTCCCGCAGACCGGCTTGAGCCGCGAAGTCCCGGTGCGGCCAGGCCTTTCGCGCGTGTTCACCTGCCGGGAACCGTGGCCCTCGGGCTTGCGCCCCGCTAAGATGGCCTCGAACCTGCCCGGAGGTGACCATGCACCCGAAGACCGCTCAACGCGTCGCACTCACGACTCTGGCCGCCGCCGGCCTGGCGTGCATTCTCGGCTGCCCGCCGTCCTCCGGGCCCGCCGGGCCGACCGTCGTGGCGCCCGGCCGCCCCAGGCCCCCGGCACCCAGGGATGTCTGGCCCCCACGGGCCGTGTGGGTGGTGCGCCAGGTCTACTCCTCGCCCGGGCAGATCGCCGAGCTCATGGAGCAATGCCGCCAGGCCGGACTGAACACCGTCCTGTTCCAGGTGCGCGGCAACGGCACGGCCTTCCACCGCTCGACCATCGAGCCGCCGGCGGTCGAGTACGGCGGGCAGGAACCGGCCTTCGATCAGCTGGAGGTCGCCTGCGACGAGGCCCACCGCCGGGGAATGGCCCTGCACGCCTGGGTCAACGTCATGCCCGCCTGGAGGGGAAAGAAACCGCCGGATGACCCCCGCCAGCTCTATAACGCCCGGCCCGAGTGGTTCTGGTACGACCAGGAGGGAAAGCGCCAGCCGCTGGACGACTTCTACGTCAGCCTCAACCCCTGCTTGCCCGAGGTGCGGGCTTATCTGGTCTCGGTGATGCGCGAGATCGCGGAGCGCTACCCGGTGGACGGGCTGCACATGGACTACATCCGGTTCCCCAGCGAAACCTGCAAAGGCCGCGACTACCCTCACGACGCCAGGACCCTGGCGCTGTACCGCCAGGCCACCGGCAAGCGGCCGGTCGATGACCCGGCGGCCTGGACCGCCTGGCGTACCGCCCAGGTGACGCAACTCGTGCGCGACATCCGCGCCGGCCTCAACCAGGTCCGCCCCGGCATCCTGCTGACCGCGGCCGTGGGTCCGGACCCCGAACACCACCTGCGTCACTACTTCCAGGACGGTCCGTCCTGGGTGCGCCAGCGGCTGATCGACTGCGCGTTCACCATGAACTACGCCAGGGACGTCGAGACCTTCCAGGCCCGCCAGGAGGCCTGGATGCGGGCCGCCGGCGGCAGCCGCGTGGCCGCGGGCCTGGGGCTGTACGCCCACCCCTCCGATGAAATCAGCGTCCGGCAGCTCGAGTGTGCCCAGAGATGGGGCCAGGGATTCGCTTTGTTTTCCTCCTCCTCGCTCTTCAGCGAGTCGGAGCGCAGCCGCCGGCGGCTGGAGGTCCTCAAGCCGGTGCTGCTGGACATGCAGCGCCAAGCGGTGGCCGCGGCCGCCCGACGCCAAAGTGCCCGGGAAGGTGCCGACGGGCGGCCCGCCGGTCCGCGCGCCCCGGCCGATGACCGCGTGGTCCGCAACCCGGCGGTTTCCGCGCAGCCGCCGACGCCTTCCGCCCGCCCGATCCACATGCTCGTACCCTGACCGGACGCGGCGAAGCAGAAGAACCGCCGTCACCGGCGAACGACCCGCCCCCGGGAAAGCCCCGCTCCCGGCAGCAGGCTCACATCTTCAGGAAGTTGGCCAGCAGCTTGTGCCCTTCAAGCGTCAAAAAACTCTCGGGATGGAACTGCACGCCCTCGATAGGCATGGTCTTGTGCCGGATGCCCATGATCTCGTCGTCAGGGGCGTCGGTGGTGCGGGCGGTCACCTCGAAATCCGGGGAAAGTGTCGAAGGCCTGATGACCAGGGAATGGTAGCGGGTGGCGGTGAAGGGATTGCTCAACCCCTCGAAGATCGTCCGGCCGTCATGCTGGATCTCGCTGGTCTTGCCGTGCATCAGCCGGCCGGCACGCACGATCTCGGCCCCGAAGGCGTATCCGATCGACTGGTGGCCCAGGCACACCCCCAGAATCGGCACCCGCCCGGCGAAGTGGCGGACCACATCCACGCTGATCCCGGCCTCCTTCGGCGTGCACGGGCCCGGCGAGATGATCAGGTGGTCCGGACGGTCGTCCTCGATCTGCTCGAGCGTGACCTTGTCGTTGCGGTAGACCTTCATCGGCCGAGAGGCGTCGATCTCGCCGATCCGCTGCACGAGGTTGTAGGTGAACGAGTCGTAGTTGTCGATCAGCACGATCATCCGACACATCCGGCGCGGCCGCGTCGCCCGGCGGCGGTCCATGCCCGTGGATCAGGCGGCACCGCGCGACCCCAGGCGATCAAGACTCTACGGATTTCCCGACGACGTTGTCAACGCCGCCACTCGGACTACACTGGCGCTCCGGCCGCCGCGCGGCCAACGGAGAAACGCCATGAAACCGAGGTTCTCGCTGGACGCCCGAAACCCCGGCCATCCGGCCATGGAGCCGCTGCACTGGATTCGCCGCTATCTGGATTCCCGCCCTCCCGGGTTGCCCTTCCGGGCCCGGACCCGCGCCGACTGGCAATCCTGGCGGCGCGTCCTGCGTCGGCGCCTGACCGCGGTCATCGGCCTGCCCCTGGAGCCCGACGAAACCCCGCCCCGGACGTTCCTCTGCCGCCGGGACCGCTGCGACGGCTACGACCGTTACGCCCTGCTGATCCAAACCCTGCCGAACACGCAGGTCCCGGCCTTCCTGCTGATCCCGCACGGCCCCGTGGATCCCAGACCGGCCGTGCTGTGCTGCCACGGACACGGAAACGGAATGAACGCCCTGGTCGGCCTGACCGACGACGGCCGTCCGCGACGCCTCGGCGCCGGCTACCAGCGCGACTTCGCCGTCCAGGCGGTGCGCGCGGGCTTTGTGGCCCTGACCTGGGACCAGATGGGCTTCGGCCGCCGGCGCGACGTGACGTTCAATCGCCGCTGGCGCATCGTCAACGCCTGCGAGCAGCCAAGCAAGAACCTGCTGCACGCCGGCCTGTCCATGACCGGCCTGCGCGTCTGGGACGCGATGCGGATGATCGACTTCCTCCGCGGCTGCCGCGAGGTCCGCCCCGGAGCCCTCGGCATGGTGGGCATCAGCGGCGGGGGGCTGGTCACTCAGTTCACCGCCGCCCTGGACGACCGCATCGCCGCCGCCTGCGTCAGCGGGTACTGCAATCGTTTCTCCTCCAGCATCCTGTCCATCCGCCACTGCCTGGACAACTTCGTCCCCGGGCTGGGCCCCCTGGCCGACAACGACGATATCGCCTGTCTCATCGCCCCCCGTCCGCTGCTGATCGAATCCGGCACCCGCGACCCGATCTTCCCCATCGCCGCGACCCGCGCGGCCGTGGCCAAACTCAAACGCTGCTACCGCCTGCTCGACCGACCCGAAGCCCTGGAAACCAACCTCTTTGAAGGTCCTCACCGCTTCGATGGCCGCAAGACCTGGCTGTTCTTCCGACACTGGCTTGGCGATGCCGGGTAGCCTTACCCACCTCGCAGGTACCTTGCCTGCGGACTATTACCCTGCGACGGCGATACGCGAAATGCCGCATGGGCCTTGATTGCTATAATATCATGTTTGTCATTGTCTTACAAATCAGCACATCATCGGTCCGATTTTTGGCCCGATGGCATGCCCCGTGCTCCGTATCCTTGCCGGAGAGCACTGAAACCAGCCGCCAGATGTCTGAAGCCTTGGGAGAGAGGGCTGCAGACGACCTCCAGGGGATTGGCCGGCAGGTGGCCGACGTGGGGAGACGGGCTGCCGCCGGGTGGGACGAGCCCCTGGAGCTCTGGCTTGGCGGCACGAGAAGACGGCGGGGTGGGGAGACCTCGCAGTCTTCTCTGGTTTGACGACGACGCCGTCGGACCGGCAAATACCCTCCCGGACCGACGGTCTTGTGCCGAAGGCTCGACGGAAAAGCGTTCGAAGCGGCGGCCGCAGGGGGGACGGCCGCCGCTCTCTTCGATCCATCATTCAGGGCTTTGACCCGCCCATCACCAGCCCGGCGGACAGGCGAAAACCACACCGCGCCCGTCCGCAGCGTCATGGGAGCCAACAAGCTGACGTTGCCGGCGGAGTGGCAAAGGCCGGGTCAGGGTTATAATCCCCTGCCTTCGGCTCTGAGTGCGTCCGTGCGGGGAGGCTCATTTGATCAGGACGGATCGATGGTTGCGGTGGGCGATGGCCCTGACGGCGGTTTTCGGCGCACACCTGGCCGGGTGCGGCCCGGAGTGGGCCTATGTCTCGTCGGCGGCCTGCGGCGAGATCGATTTTCTGTCCAGGGCCGTACCCATCGAGGATGCCCTGCATGACCCTGCACTGACCGATGAGGATCGCGAGAAACTGGCTTTCATCGTTCGGGCCAGGGACTTCGCCCGCGAAGTCGTGGGGCTCAACGCCGCCGCCAGCTATCGCACCTTCGTGAACCTCGGCGGCCGGCCGCTGGCCTGGAACCTCTCCGCCTCGCGCAAGGACGCCATCGAGCCGTATATATGGCACCTGCCGCTGGTGGGATCCTTCACTTACCTGGGCTTCTTCGATTTCGACCGCGCGGTGGCCGAGCGCGACCGGCTGGTGGGCCTCGGCTACGACACCATGATCTACGAGGTGGACGCCTTCAGCACCCTGGGGCTGCTGCCGGATCCGGTGGCCTCGACGATGCTGAAGCGTCCCCTGGCCGGTCTGGCCGACACCATCATGCATGAGCTCGCCCACGCCACCATCTGGCGGCCGGGGGATCCGGCCTTCAGCGAGTCGCTGGCCACCTTCATCGGGCGCACCGCGGGCCCTGAGTTCCTCGTCCTGGAGTTCGGCGCGCAGTCCGAGGTCGTTCTGCGGGCGATCCGCGACCAGGAGGATACCGACCGCTTCGACGGCTTTCTCATGGAGCTCACCGCCGAGCTGCAGGCCCTGTATGCCTCCGGGGCGTCCTACGAAGACAAGTTGCGTCGCCGCGAGGAGATCATCGCCGAGGCTCAGGCACGCTTCGAGAACCAGATCCGGCCGCTGATGCACTACCCTGAAACCTACGGGTACGTCGCGACCTTCCCGTTCAACAACGCCTTCCTCCTGGTCAACATGCGCTACGGCACCGACCTGGACGTATTCGCCCGAGTGCATGAACTCACCGGCCGAAGCTGGCCGGCTTCGCTGGAGCTGTTCCGGCAGGCCGCCGCCGCGCCGGACCCGTTCGGCTTCCTCCGCGGTCTGGCGGCCGGCGGATCGTGACTTACCGCCGACTTGCCGCCCACTCACTCGTGACCGCCGAGCATTGGCCGCAGGACCCGCTCCAGCGCGTCGGCCATCCGCACGAATCCCAGGTCCGACAGGTGCCGGCCGTCCACCCCGGCTTCGCCGTCATCGCCGAGCAGCGAGCGGGCCTCCACATACGCCAGCCCCCCGGCGACCCGCCCGCGTAGCTCCAGGTACACGGCCCGCAAAGCCCGGTCCTCTCGGCAGCGGAATCCCGCCCCGGAACGCCGAACGCCGATCCCAGATGGGCGGCGCCCTCGACCAGCACGATCGGCACGCCCGGCCGCCTTTCCGCCAGTCGACCGACGAACGCTCCGGCCCGCTCCCGCACCATGACGGCCGTCATGTTCGGCAGGGCGTCCAGCACATAGACAGCCGCGTCGGTCTCCGCCAGCAGATCGGCCAGTTCCGGCTCCATGCGGGCGTTGCCCGAAAAACCCAGGTTCACCAACGGCCGATCCAGCCTGCGCCCCAGGATCGCCGGGTAGGCCATGCCCGGACGCGAGGCGCAGGCCCCCTGGACGATCGACGTGCCGTAAACCACGATCGGCCGGGCGCGTTCGGCCGGGCGCGGGGGTCCGGGTCGCAGCGTCGCGCCGGCGTCCAGACCGATCGACAGCTCACGCACGCCGTTGTACAGGGGAAGGTAGAGCATGTATTCGCGCGGCTGGCCGCTGAGCCCCTCGGCCAGCACCGCCTCGGGCCGCCTGGACGAACGAAGCCGCCCGAGCCCCGCCCACCGCCAGCCGTCTTCGGTCCGGCCGTACAGGTCCAGACCGCCGATGGCGGTGGCGGCCATGTGGTCCATCGTTAAATTCGGCCGGGCGAGCGTCCAACGGGCGGCGATCCGCCGGGAGTCGGTCACGAAGCGCACACAGAGCCCCGCGGCGTCGTCGGCCAGACGCCACACCTCCTCGCGCACCATGCCCCGGGGCCCGATCCGGCAACCGGCTCCACGGCCCGGCGGTCCGGTCCCAGCCGCGGCCCTCGATGGTCAGCTTCTCTGCGTCATGCCAGACGAGCGGTTCCTGAGCCGGGGTTGAACCAGGCGATGAAGCGGCTTTCGTGGCCGGCCCGGCGGCCGCTGCCATGGCCGCCATCACCCCCCAACACACACCACCACACCGGGGTCCAGACCCTGATCATGAGCATCTTTCCCGCAAACGGTGCAACGCACGCCTGGGGGTCTCAGGTGCGGCTGCAGCCGATCGGCCGGTCAGGGCTTGTGCCGGCCGTCAGTCGCCGATCGCGAACCGCACCGGTCCCAGCAGCCCCGAGGGAAGCAGCGGCATGTCGGGCTTGTCGAACTTCTTGACGTTGGTGTGCGTGAACCGCTTCTCCGCCGGCAGCCCGGCGTCGCCGATCAGGCGGTTGGGCCACAGGTTCACGACCGCGATCTCCAGGCGGTTGCCCTCGGGTTGGACCGCCTCGGTGATCTCCACGCGCCACGGGGCGGTCCACACCACACCCAGGTCCCGGCCGTTGAGCCGCACCTCGGCCACGTGGCGCACCAGGCCCAGATCGAGCCACAGCGCGCCCTTATGCCCGCGCAGCGACTCGGGAAGATCGAACATCCGCTCGTACACCGCCCGCCCGGAGTAGAAACGGATGCCGTCCTCAGGTCGTTTCGTCCAGTCGGTCAGTTCCTCGAACACCACCGACTCCGGCCCGCCCCAGGCCGGGTCGAAACGCACCGTCCAGGGGCCGTCCAGACCGGCGGCGTCCCTGGCGACCGGGACGTTACGGTAGCCCTCTTTCGGGGGTTCGCCGCCCCGCGGAAAAACGACGAACCACGACTGGCGCGGCGCGAAGGCCAGGGTCATCGCCGTGCGGCCGTCCATGACGCGGAAATCCTCGGCCCGCCAGCGCCGGCCGCTGACGGCATCCCAGATCTCCGGCCGGCCCGCAGTCGCACGGAACAGGCACTCGACGACATCGCCGCCGTTCCGCAGGTTGGCCAGGAAGTAGATGTCGGCCTCATCGCAGCGGCGGTGAATGAAGTCGATTCGCGGGGCGGCGGTCACGGTGCGGAACTCGACGTCCGGCGGCACGCCCTCGGCGCGAAGCACCTCGGCCGGACTCATGCCGGTGTACACCCGCCCGCGCCCGACGTCGCGTTTTCCGGGGACCGGCTCGTCGGCCTCCCCCCACAACGCCGAGGCCAGCTCCCGTACCCGCCGGTCGGCCTCCGGCTGCCCGGAAAGGCCGGGGGAACGCTTCGTCTTCGGTCCCAGCACCCGGGCGCCCGCCTCGACGAGTTCACGGACCTTCTCCAGACATCGCGGGGTCATCACCGGCTCGGGCGGCAGCACCAGCACGCGATAGCTCATGCCGTCCGGCAGCACCAGTCGGCCGTCCCGCACCGACAGCCGGTTCAGCAGCACCTCCGCGGTGATCGCGTCGAAGTCGTGCCCCGCCGGAAGCTCCGGTCGAAGAAAAGCCTTGCCGGGAACGTAGTTGGGCACGCCCTCGCCCAGGAAGTAGCACAGGTCCGCGACGAACAGCCCCTGCTGGAGCAGATACTGGCAGCGGTTGAGGTAGCCGATCCAGGCCCCGGCCTGGTCCCACCAGGTCACGTTGCGGTCGAAGTGTGTGCCGGCGGCCTCCCACTGATACCCGGGCTTGATATCCAGACGCGGCTGATGCACGTAGAAGCACAGCACGTTGCGCGTCAGGCCGGCACAGAACGCCTGGTCGCCGATGTCCTTGAGGTCGAAGAAGTCCTCCTCCCAGTTGGGCCCCATCGAGGTGTAGGCCTCGGCCTGGCAGACGCGCCGACCCTGAATGTGGGCGGCACTGGCCGCCTGCTTCACCGTATCGCAGATCGGGTAGTTGTCGGCCCACATGATCTTGCCGTCGGGAGCCTCGGGGACGCGCTTCCAGAACTCGCCCATCGGGATGTCGTTGATGCCGGCCAGCTCCAGCCCGTCGATGTACGGCCAGAAGGGCCCGCCGGACTCCGGATGCGTGCCCAGCCCGTGCCGACCGGCCAGTTCGCTCATCCGGCGGTAATGACCGTCGGCGAACAGGTCGCCGATGGTACGGCGGTAGTCCCACAGGAAACCGTTCGAGGTGCTCCGGTCGTCGATGATGAACCCCGCCAGCACCGGCAGGAACGGCCGCGGATCGTAGCCGCGCCGGCGCGTGAACTCCTCGACGAACGCCGGCGTCCAGTTGATCTGCGTGTCGCCCGGCCCGCAGACCTCGTAGCTGTCGTCGTGAACGTAGCGGAAGGTGCGGCCGACCAGCGATCCGGCGTCGGCGACCAGCCTGGCCCCGGTCTCGGACCAGTGCAGGTCCATGGCCGCGGCGCTGAGGAAGTCGATCTCCGGGCCCTGCGAGCCGGGGCTGACGCACTTGGTCAGAGCCCCCAGAAGCGTGTAACCGAAACGCATCACCTGCCAGCGGCCCGCGGGGGCGTCCCAGCGAAGCCGGCCTGCGGCGTCCACGCGGTCGGTCAGGTCCACGATCTCGCCGCGCCGGCAGTCGCGGTCGTCGGGCACCTCCGGCTCCTCCTCGTACAGCCGCCAGGGCGGCACCTTCAACCAGGTCCGCGCCGCCTTGAACGGCAGATGCTTCAACGGCGGCGAGTCGGCCGGACGCCGACCGGCCGGGAACGCCAGCACCGCCACCTGCCGGTAATAGTCCCCCCGGATCTCCGGCGACGGCAGTTCCAGGTCCACCGCCGCGCCGCCCTCGATCTGGGTCTGCGACCATACGATGGTCTTGGCCGCATGCTCGGGCGTGACCCACGTGCCCCCGGCGTTCCAGCCGCTGCAGAGGTTCACGCCGACCTCGATGCCCAGCCGGTCGGCCTCGCGCAGGGCGTGCCTGAAAAGCTCGCGCCAGGCCGGACTCATGAACACCGGTCCGTCCGGCGCGTCCGGGCCGCCCTCGCCGGCATCGAAGACCAGCACGCCGCCGATGCCCTGCCGCTTCATCTCCTCGAGGTCCCGGGTGATGCCCTCCACGGAAGCGTTGCCGTCCAGCCACCACCAGTAGGCCCAGCAGCGGGCCTGGGCCGGCGGAGAAGCAAAACCTCCGGCCAGCCCCCCGTCCGCAGCCGGGGCCGCCGCCACGCACAACCCCGCCGCCAGCCCCGCCAGTGCCGTCGCGCCGCGCGTCATCGGTCAACCTCCTCAGAGAAGCGCCTTCATCGAGGTCGAGCCGCAGAAGG
Source organism: uncultured Phycisphaerae bacterium (assembly GCA_938005315.1). Lineage (GTDB taxonomy): Bacteria > Planctomycetota > Phycisphaerae > UBA1845 > PWPN01 > CALLOB01. Next base: position 2,605 of record CALLOB010000066.1, on the reverse strand, counting down.
CCCGCCCGCCGGAGGCGGAGTATAACCGCGGGCGCAGGAGGGGACAGCGGCTCGCGTCGCAAACGTGGCGAACCGGGAATCAGGCCGGGAGTGTGACCACGGGGCCGGATCGGCCGGGTCAGCGGGAACGCGCGGATCGGCCCGCGCCGGCTTCGCTCAGCGACGCCACCGCCGCGGGGCGGTCGTCCGGAACGTTGCGCGGCACGCCGAAGCCCATGAAATGCAGGAATTGCGTGCGGGTCAGAATGGGCACGGACAGGCCCCGAGCCTCGTCGATGATCCTGTCGAAGGCCTTCTGGTCGGCCTCCAGCCGCTCCTGGGCGGGCAGGTTCACGGTCTGGCCCTCGGGCACTTCCATGGCCGCGATCGCCGCCTGCAGCGTCGGCCGCGCGCCGGCGACCACGAAATCCGTCTCGGTGTCCACCGCCCCGGCGATCTCCCCGCCCATCGCCCGGATCAGCTGCCGCAGCTTCTCGCCGCCGGGGTCGTCCACCCGACCATCGAAGTCCAGGTCGAAGTCGCCGGTTACCAGGAAGCGGTACTGGCGGTGCTTGTCGTACACCGGGTTGGCGATGATGTCGCCTTCCAGGATCGGGTCGCCGACCGTCGTTTCGATGATCGCGCACTCCGAGGTGGTGTCGAAGACGTGGCTGACCCGCAACGCCGCCTTGCCCCGCCCGTCGGCCGGGATGCCCCGGATCCGCGAGTAAACGCTGAAGGTCATGCCCGGCCGGACGTTGTCGGCCCGGCCGATGTTGATGTAGGCGATGTCCTGCCCGGCCACCGCCCGGATCACGGACCCGTCGCTGATCTGCAGTACCGAGAGCCGGTCGGCCTGCGGCTTGGCGGACGCCAGCTGGGCCACGAGCTGGTCGATCCGCTGCTGCATGTCGGCGGCCTTCCTGCGCAGGCTCTCGGCCTGCTCGCGCTCGGCGGCCAGCTGCTGGCCGGCCTTCTCCGCCGAGCTGGCCAGCTGCTTGCGGAGCTGCTCGATATCGGCGTCCCACTTCTGCCGGTTGGACGCGACCGCCTGCTCCAGCTCGCGCACGCGAGCCTCGAACCGCTCGGTGGCCTGCGCGAACCGGGCGTCGTTCTCGCGGGCGGCGGCGGTCATCTCCGCCATCCGCTTCTGCAGCCCGTCCCGTTCGGTGGTCACGGCGGCCAGCTGCTCGGACTGCCCGACGAACAGCTGGTACAGGTTCCGCAGGCAGGTGGTCATCGCCGAATCGGGAGCGATGATCTCCCTGAGCCGGGCGTCGGCCCGGACCGGCTCCAGGGCCGCCGCGAGGCTCTGGCGGATGCGCGGCGGATCGGAGATCTCCTCGCCGATCATCTCGCGGGCCAGGGACGCCAGCTGGTTCTGGAAGTCGCGCAGGCTCTGGTCGGCCGTGCGGGCTCGCTGACTGGCGGCCTGAACCTCAGCCGACAGGTCGCTCTGGTAGGTATACAGCCAGATGGTCAGCCCCAGCGAAACCACCGTCAGGCACACGAACACGATCATCGCGACCTTCAAGCCGGAAGACCCGCCTGCGGCCGGCGGCCTGACTACTGCTGCTGACATCGCTGCAACTCCCTCATGGATACCTGGGGTACACGAGGCTGGTGCCGGGGCCTGACGGCCGGCACGGAAGGCCGCCGACGGGCCTCCGCCGGCCGGAATCAACTCGCCCGGTCATTGTGCCGGGGCGCCTGCGGGCAGTCAAATCCGCCGGAATCCCCCCGCCGGTCGTCGGGTCCGGCCCCCGACCCCCGTTTCCGGCCGGCCGGAAGCCCCGTCCGCCCCGGACCGACGGTCATTCGCCGATGATCTTGATCAGCACCCGCTTGGCCCGCCGGCCGTCGAACTCTCCGTAATAGATCTGCTCCCAGGGGCCGAAGTCCAGCCGCCCGCCGGTGACCGCCACCACCACCTCGCGGCCCATGATCTGCCGCTTGAGGTGGGCGTCGGCGTTGTCCTCGCCGGTGTTGTTGTGGCGGTACTGGGAGACCGGGGCGTGCGGGGCGAGTTTCTCTAGCCAGGCCTCGTAGTCGGCCAGCAGCCCCGACTCGGCGTCGTTGATGTACACGCTGGCGGTGATGTGCATCGCGTTGACCAGGCACAGCCCCTCGCGAATGCCGCTTTCCCGCAAGGCCTCCTCGACCTGCGGGGTGATGTTCACGAAACCTCGCCGCGAAGGCAAGTTGAAGGTCAGCTCCTTGCGATACGATCTCATCGGATCCTCCTCCTGCCGGCCGGCATGCCGTCGCGGCACATGGTCCGCGCGAAGCACCGTAGCGGCCGGCCCCCGTGCCGGCCGGTTGGGATTCGCGACGCCATCGCGCGAGGCGAGGGCACACCGACTTCGGCGGCCGACAGAGGCGTCAATGCTGTCCGGAATTCTGCTCCCGCAATTGAAGTAATATTGTACTTGCGCGGCGGTCTATATTGTGTTCTACTATGCCCATGGGTCAAGGCAGCCATCGCGTTCTCGTTCCCATCAAGCGGCTCCGCGGCGGCAAGAAGCCACTGGTCGACAGTCGGGTGTTGGCACCGCTGGAGTGTCTGCTCAAATACTTGCGTGCACAGCCGGCTCACGGCAACCGAAACCTGTTCGCCGATCATCTC
>CALLOB010000065.1 GCA_938005315.1 uncultured Phycisphaerae bacterium | reverse complement strand
CGTCGCCGGGCTTGGCCAGAGCCGCCACCGCGTCGTAGATCGGCTTGGGCATCGTCGGGTAGCCGTCGGGCAGCGTCCCGCTCATCGGATAGACCCAGTCGGGGCCCTGGCCGTTGGACAACGGGTTGCAGAAATACCAGGGGCAGACGGCCATGATCTCGGGCCACTGGCTCCAGAAGTCGCGGAAGGCCCGCATCATCCGGGCGGCGCGCTCCACCTCGTCCACGCCCACGAAGTCCATCTCGGTGATGATCACCTTGAGGTTGGCCACCGGCATGTAATCAGCCAGCACGGCCAGCTCGGTGGTGTAGGCGTCGATCGCCGAGCGGGGGTTGACGGCGTTGCCGTTGTGGTTGTTGCGCTCGGGCGGGTCGCCGGAGTAGGTGTGCGAGGCCCAGCCGTCCAGGTGGTTCCCGAGCGTGGGCACCGCCGCGAACATCGCCCGGATGTAGAGCAGGTTGTCGTAGTCGCCGCCGGGGGACAGGGCTCCGTTGAGGACCTTGACCCGCGGGCCGATGGCGTGCAGGGCGACGGCCACGTCCTCCAGCACGTGGGCGTACTCCGTCGGATTGGCCTGCCAGCTCCATTCGCCGTTGTTGTTGGTCTCATTGAGCACCTCGACGTAGAGCGGCAGCACCGGATCCAGCGGCAGGCCCTGGATGACGCGTTTGACCGCGTTGGCGAAGGACGTGTAATCCCCGGGGGCGTCGGGCGTCGGCTTGACCCATGCGCCGTTCTGCATCATGGTGGCGATGCGGAGCACGGGCACCAGTTGCCGCTGATAGCAGGCCGAAACGAAGTTCACCCAGCTGGCCTGCGGCCCCGGGGTATTGTTCAGGATCGGATAGATGAGCTGCTTGACGTGGCCGCCCGGACGGGTGAGCCGGCGGCTCCAGGCCAGGTGGCTCTGGACGGCCGTGTCGGTCATGTGGTCCTGGAGGAAGGTGTGAACCCCGTAAGGGTTCCCGGCCGCCGCCGGTCCGCCCGCCCAGAGCAGAAGCCCTCCCGCCGCGATCAGCAGCGACAAACCCCTCGACCGCATCATGCACCCCCCTTCCGGCCGGTCCTGGTCGACGCCTGCTCCGCCCCTATCATCCCACAGAGTCTCGGGCGGGGTCAATGCTTTTTTGAACTGGTTCAAGAAAGAATATCCTCCCCGGCATGGTTTCGGCGGCCGGGGCCGGTAAAATGTTCCGGAGGAGTGTCGGGGCCAAAAACTGTCTGGGCCGAAAGAGGTCTGTCCGCTCCTTTCTCCGGCCGGCGGGACCTGAGGCTGCCGGCAGCGCAGGCCCCCCGGGAACGGAGGTCGCGATGCACCGCTCTGCGATACGGATTCCGGCCGGCCTGGTGTGCCTCCTGGCCGCGGCCGCGCCGGCCGAGGAGTTCGTGCGTCCGGCCGGGCGGGGTTTCGTGCTGAACAACCAGCCCTTCCGGTTCGTCGGCTACAACGTGCGCGGGGCGTGTCACTATGCCGCGCACGACCCGCTGCCGGCCGCGAGCTGGCGGGACCTGCAACTGGCCCTGGAGTTCTGCCAGCAGAGCCGGGCCCGCGTCATCCGGGTGTTCTGTGCCTACCGGGGAATAACGCCCCAGCAGACCGGCGACCGGCTGGCGGCGGTGCTGGACGAGTGCGCCGCCCGGGACATCTACGTCCTGGTGGCCCTGACCGACGTCTACCGCGACACGCTCCTGCACCCCGCGGGCGACACGCCGGCCTACACCTACGAGGGCTGCTGCGGGCTGTGGCTGCTCGGGCACGCCTGGTACCAGAGCGGCTATCTGACGAACTACAAGCCCCAGGTGCTCTACCTGGTCAACCGCTTCCGGGACCATCCGGCGGTCTTCGCCTGGCAGCTGGGCAACGAGATCCGCGACATCGGCTACGGCAGCACGTTCCTGGCGTTCTGCCACGACATGGCCGCGGCCATCCGCGCCGTGGACCCCAACCACATGATCTCCATCGGCCTGATCGGCGCCTGGCACGCCCAGACCGACGCCCTGCAGTTGTATCAGCCGTTCGACTTCGTATCGTCGCACAATTACAACGGCGGCGGCGACGACGACAACTGGATCGCCGTGCAGCTGAACAAGCCGTACGTGGTCGACGAGGCCGGTTTCGACAGCGGCGTGTACGGCCCCGACCGCACGCCCGAGAGCGGCGCCGACATGACGCTGTGGTTCGACCAGCGCGGAGCCGCCGGCTATATGAACTGGGCCCTGATGGCCACCGTCCACGACAACGGCGACGGCGACCACATGTTCGGCATCGACCGCGTCCTGGGCACCCACGGCCAAGACTACGACGCCTACCGCGCGCTGTTCGCGCTCTGGGGCGATCGCTTCGCCTCCGCCAGCACCGTCGCCGCCGCCCCGCCGCAGATCGACCGGGAGGCCCTCATCGGCGAAGCCGTCGCCCCGGCGACGCTCACGGTGACCGGAGCCGGACTGACGCCTTTCATGTTCCGGGCCGTCCCGTCGGTGCCGTGGATCACGGTCACCCCGTCCACCGGCTACGCCGACGCGAGCCCCGTCACCCTGGAGGTCAGCTTCGACCCGACCGGCCTGCCGGAAGGGGCGCACACGGCCGCCGTCCGCATTCAGGCTCCGTTCATCGCCAACAGCCCGGTGGACGTGTCGATCACCCTGGAACTGTACGACCGCAAGGGAGACATCGACGGCGACGGGGACATCGATCAGGCCGACTACGGTCTTTTCCAGGCCTGCCTTTCGGGGATGGGCATTCCGGCCGGGTCCGGCTGCCGGGGCGCCGACTACAACTCCGACGGCGACGTGGACCCCGCCGACACGGACCGCTTCCGGTCCTGCATGACCGGGCCGGGCGTGCCGGCCGCACCGGCCTGCCTGCGCCGCTAGAGACGCCGCGGGCCCGCGGTTCGCCGGTCAGGCCGCCAGATCGCCCACATTGACCCAGCAACGTTCGCGCCAGGACTCCAGCCCCTTCTCGGCCAGCTGCACGCCCTTGGCCCCCTCCAGGAGGTTCCAGGGGAACGGCTCATCGAGCACCACGTGCCGCAGGAACAGCTCCCACTGGACCTTGAAGGCGTTGTCGTATTCGACCGTCGTCGGCACCGGCGTCCAGGCGGCGAAGTGATCGATCGGGCTGTCGATGTCGGGGTTCCAGACCGCCCTGGGCGTCGCCGCCAGGGGCTGGATCACGCACTGCCGCAACCCGGCGACGGCCGAGCCCTTCGTGCCGTCCACCTGGATGGTCAGCAGGTCGTCGCGGCGGACGCGCACGCACCAGGAGGAGTTGAAGTGGGCGATGATGTTGCCGTCCAGTTCGAAGGTCGCGTAGGCGGCGTCGTCGGCGTCGCACTCATAGGGCCGGCCGTTCTCGTCCCAGCGCCTGCGGATGTGGGTCATGCCCTTGCAGGAGACCGCCTTGACCGCCCCGAAGAGGTTGTCCAGCACGTACCGCCAGTGGCAGAGCATGTCGAAGATGATTCCCCCGCCGTCGGCCCGGCGGTAGTTCCAGCTGGGCCGCTGGCAGGGCACGGTGTCGCCCTCGAAGACCCAGTAGCCGAACTCGCCGCGCACCGAGAGGATCTGTCCGAAAAAGCCGATATCCCGCAGCATCCGCAGCTTCAGCAGCCCCGGGAGCCACAGCTTGTCCTGGACCACGCCGTGCTTGACGCCGGCCTGCCGGGCCCGCCGGTACAGGTCCAGGGCGTCGTCGGTGGACAGCGCGGTGGGCTTCTCGCAGTAGACGTGCTTGCCGGCGGCAATGGCCCTGCCGACCGCCTCGACGCGGCGGTCGGTGGTCTGGGCGTCGAAATACACGGTGTAGTGCGGGTCCGCCAGGGCCTTGTCCAGGTCGGTCATGCACTTGGTGGCCCCGGACAGTTCGGCCAACCGCTCGAGCTTGGCCGGGTTGCGGCCCACCAGCAGCGGGTCGGGCATGATGGTTTCGCCGTCGCGGACCTTGACGCCGCCCTGCCGGATGATGGCCATGATCGATCGCATCAGATGCTGGTTGGTGCCCATGCGGCCGGTGACGCCGTTCATGATGATGCCGACGCGGTGGGTTTTCGTGCTGGACATCGCTTGACAGCTCCCTGGTGAACACGGAATGCATCGACCGGAGGCCGACGGGCTCAGGGCTTCAGGGTGCATTGCGGCCAGGCGCCTTCGGGCAGCGGCGGGGCCTCCACGCCGGCCCGCGGCAGGGTGCCCGAGAGCTCCTGACGCCAGTGGGCCACGTCGCCGGCGGGCCCGTAGACGTAGATCATGATCAGCGGCTCGTCGCCGATGTTGGTCAGCTGGTGATACTCCCCCGGCGGGATCATGGCCGCCTGCCCGGCGGTCAGCGTGACCCGCTCGTTGCCCAGGCACATCTCGCCGACGCCGCTGACGATGAAATAGACCTCCTCCTGCTCCTGGTTGTGCCAGGGGACCTGCCCGCCGCGAGGCTCGAGCGTCACATGCCCCATGCAGAAGCTCCTGAACTGGATGGGGGAGGCCCCGCCGACGAGGTTGCGGGTCCGTCGGCGCGCCGGGTAGGTCCGTCCCTCGATGCGGGAAAGATCCGCGATGATCATCTCATCGACCTCCTGCCGGCTCCGATGCGGGGCGGCCGGGACCCCAGAACGTCAGATACGGCCCGCCTTCGGCCAGCCGCTGAACGTACAGCGCCGCCTCGCGGAGGTGATAGTCGCCCCACATGCTGGATTCACCGCAGGGAACCTTGCGGCCCGGCGGCACGTGATCCCAGCCGTTGGGCCGGTGATACACCGAATGCAGCAGCAGCCCTTCATGGTCCTCATCCACCGACAGATACGGCTCCCGCAGCAGCGTGCGCAGCACCGTCAGACCGGCCTGCCGGTAGCGGGCCGCGTCGGCGGCCTGGCCTCGGGCCGCCAGAAAGGCCCCCAGCCGCATCAGCCCCTGAGCGGCGATGGCGGCCGCGGAGCTGTCCACGGGCTCGTGGTCGTTGAACGGCTCGGCCGGCCGGTCGGCCCAGTCGCCCATGCGGGCCAGGCCCGGCGCGCCGGTATCCCAGTAGGGCACGCCGTCGGTGGGCGTCTGCTCGATATAGAAATCGCAGGTCGCCCGGGCGGCTTCGAGCATGAAGCCCTCGATTTCGCCGCGTCCGCCGAGGGGTTCCAGGTGCCGGTCGTCGACGGTCGCCAGGAACTCCAGCTGCTCGGCGAAACCGCACATGATCCAGGCCAGGCCGCGCGTCCAGGTGGTGAACGGCGAGTAGCCCTGCTGAGAGTTCGGACACCGGTAGCAGCCGTCGTTGAGGTTGAAGATCGACTCGTGAGCCACCCGGCCCCGGACGTCGTACGCGTCGCGGCCCTGCCCGTAATAAACGCTGTAGCGCGCCGTGGTCCGGGCGTGCTGCACCAGCCGCTCGAGCAGGTCGATCGGCCGGTCGTTCTCGCCCATGAGCACGTGGCCCAGCCGCCAGGCCAGGGCCAGAACGCGCAGCGAGCGGATGGTGTCGGCGAACAGCGAGTGCGGCCCGTTGAACGAGCAGATGAACCCGCCGCCGTCGCGGATCCGCGTCCAGCGCATGGCCTGGACGGCGCCGGAGCACTTCAGGGCCAGCTCCAGGAAGTGCCGCTCCCATCCGTCGGGCGGCAGTCGCCCCTCGTGATGCAGCCGCAGGAGGTTGCCGTAGGTGCTGACGTTGTTGAAGCCGTGGTCGTGGACGCCGATGTGGGTGACGTGCCCGGCCATGGCCTCGACGGTGTGCCGCCGGGCGGCGGCCAGCATGTCCGCGTCGCCGGCGGCGTCGAACTGGAGAATCATCGACCCGTACTGGAAGCCCTGCGTCCACTCCGTCCAGCCGCGGCTGGTGTAGCGCCCGCCGACGGTGAACACCGGCGCGCCCCGCGACCTGTCGTAGCGCCGGTCCAGGGCGGCGATCCTGCGGGCCGACAGCCGCCACATGCGGTCGATCGCCGCGGTCAGATCCGCTGGGGCGAGATCATGGTCGATGTCGATCATGGCCCGGGCTCGCCGATTCAGTTCACCCCGTCGATGTTGGGCACCCGCACGACCAGCAGGAACATCCCCAGCTGGCGGATGGCCTCGACGAAGCGCTCGTACTCGATCGGCTTGACGATGTAGACGCTGCAGCCCAGCGCGTGGCATCGCTCGACCTCGCGCGGGTCGTCGGTGGTGGTGAGCATGATCACCGGGATCTTGCGCAGTTCCTCGTCGGCCTTGATCTGCCGCAGCACCTCGACGCCGTCGACCTTGGGCATGCGGATGTCCAGCAGGAGAATGTACGGTCGCTCGCGCTCGCGTTGCCGGCTCGGCCGGCGGCGGAAGAGGAAGTCCAGGATCTCCTGGCCGTCGACGAACCGCTCGATGGGGTTGGTGATGCCCGCCCGCCGCAGGTTGCGCTCGATCAGCGCCGCGTGCCCGGCATCGTCCTCGGCCACCAGAATGGTCAGATCACCGGACACGACCGCACCTCCGAAACTCCGGGGATTCATGTCGCCCCCCGTCCGATGCTCACTGTTTTCCCGCTCGGCCCTCCCCCGCAGCATCCAGGATGCTATCACGGGCCCGCGGTCCGGCCAAGCCCCCCGCGCCGTCCCCCGTCGGCGCCGGCAGACGCACGATGAAGGTGGTGCCCTCGCCGGGCACGGAGGTCAGCTCGATGGTACCCCGGTGCCGCTCCACGATCCGCCGGGCGACGGTCAGGCCCAGCCCCTCGCCGGAGCCGCGATCGGGATCCAGGCGGTGAAAGACCTCGAAAACCTTGGACTGATGCTCGCGGGCGATACCGATGCCGTTGTCGGCGACCTCATACACCGCCGCCGACCCGTCGCGCCGGCCGCTCACGCGGATCCGCGGTGGACGGTCCGGGTGCCGGTACTTCACCGCGTTGTCGACCAGGTTGGTGAACAACTGGTTGACCTGGATCCAGTCGCCACAGCAGTCCGGCAGCGCCTCGACCTCCACCGTCGCGCCGGCCTCCTTGAGCTGGTAGTCCATGGCCCGGAGGATCTCGTCGAGCATGTGCGCCATGTCGATGGTCTCGATCTCCAGTTCCACTCGCCCGAGGCGCGAGAGGCGCAGCAGACCGGCCAGCAGGGCCTCCATCTTGTCCACCCCGCTCTGGATGAAACGCAGGGCTTCGGGGATGTCGCGGCCGAGGATCCCGTCGATCCGTTCCCGCACCGCCGGATCGGCTTCCGGCGTCCGGCCCAGCAGATCGCGAAGCTCCTGGCAGGTCAGCAGCAGTTCCTTGCCGAATCCCTGGATGTTCACCAACGGCGAGCGCAGGTCGTGAGAGGTGACGTAGACCATCGACTCCAGCTCCTCGTTCTTGGCCGCCAGGGTCCGGTTGAGCCGGTCCAGCGCCGCCTGCGCCTCCCGGGTGGCGGTGATATCGTCGAAGGTCACCACCGCCCCGACGATCCGGTCGCCTTCCCGGATGGGCGTGCAGGTGTACTGAACGGGGAAGCGCGTGCCGTCGCTGCGACGGAACCATCCCTCGACCCGGTGGCGAACCGCGCCCTCCCGCACGGCCTGAAGGATCGCGCCGCCTTCGCCCGACCCGCCACCTTCGACCGGGCCTTCGTCTCCGCCGGGCGCGCATCGGTAAAGGATATCCGCGTGATCCCGCCCGACCAGCCGGTCCGGCTCCTCGCCCAGCAGCGCGGCGGCCGCCGGGTTCACGAACGTGATCCGCCCCTGGAGGTCCAGGCCGAAGATGCCCTCGCCGGCCGACTCGAGGATCAGCAGGTTCTGCCGGCTCAGGCGCTGGACGGACTCCTCGGCCCTTTTTCGCTGCACGATCGACCAGATGTAGTCCCCCAGCACCTGGAGCTGATCGACGTCGGCCCGGGTGTACGGCACGGGCTTGTTGCCCACGCCCAGGATGCCCGCCGTGCGACCGCCGTCCAGCAGGGGTACGCTCATGTGCCGTTGCACCGGCACATGGCCGGGCGGATGGCCCTTGCGGCCCGGCGTGCTCGGGAAGTCGTTGTGCACGACGGGGCGACGCTGCCGGACGCAGTCCGCCCAGACGCCGGCGGCGTCCAGCGAATAGTGGGAATCCGCCCGGGCCGTGCAGCGGGACCGGCTTCCCTCGGAGAACACGGCGAGCTCGACCTGCCGCTGGTCCTCGTGCACGAAATGCAGATAGCTGATCTCGCTGCCGGTCAGGCGCAGGGCCTCCTCGCAGGCCATCTGGAGGATCTCGCGTTCGGTCGCCTCCTGGGCCCGCTGAGCGATCGCGACCCGCGAGGCCAGCCAACGCTCCTGCCGCTTGCGGTCGGTGATGTCGCGCAGGTTGGCCAGCAGATGGGGCCGGCCGTGCAGTCGTACCGGCGTCAGGCTCACCTCCACCTCGATGAGCGTGCCGTCCAGGCGCTGATGGAGCCACTCGAAGCGTTGCGGCGTGCCGGCGAAGGCGGCGGCGATCAGCTCCCGGGCCTTCTCGTCGGACCTCCGGCCGTCCGGCTGGTACTCCGGCGACAGATCGAAGGGATGCACCCCGTGCATCTGTTCCGCGGATGCCCCGAACAGCTCCAGCGCCCTCGGGTTGGACTCCACGAAGCGGTCGCCGTCGATGACCAGGATCGCCTCGCCGGCGGCCTCGAACAGCGTGCGGTAGCGTTCCTCGCTCTCTTTGATTTCCTCCTCGTCGTGCTTGCGATCGGTGATATCCTCGTAGGTGCCCATCACGCCGACGATCGCCCCGGAGGCGTCGCGCAGCGGGACCTTGCTGGTCCGCAGCCAGATTCGCCGACCGCCCGGGCCGGTTTGAGGCTCCTCGTAGTGGAGTCTCGGACGACCGGTCTGGAGGACCTCGCGATCGTCGGCACGGTAGCGCTCGGCCTGCTCGGCCCATGCCAGCCGGTCGTCGGTCAGGCCGATCAGATCCTGCGGTGCCGCCAGTCCGGCATCCGCGGCGAACAGGGCGTTGCAGCCCAGGTAGACGCCGTCGCGGTCCTTCCAGAACACCCGCACCGGGATCGAGTCCAGCACCAGCCGCAGCATCTCCCGCGATTCGCGAAGCTGCTCCTCGGCGCGCCTCCGCTCGGTGATGTCCACGGCCGTGCCGATATAGCCCAGCGGCGTCCCGGAGGAGTCCGTATAGGGGGTCGCGGTGTCCAGGACCCACCGGTAAGCGGCATGGCGGTCCCGGATGCGGTATTCCACCGTGTAGGGCTGGCGAAGGGCTATCGCCCGGGCCATCTGCTCGCGTACGCGCGGCGCATCGTCGGGATGAAGGTCCTGGGTCCAGGCCCAGCCCGCCTCCTCCTCCAGCGTCCGCCCGCGGAACTCCAGCCATGTCCGGTTGAGGAACACAATGTTCCCCTCGACGTCCGTCATGCCGATCATGACCGGAGCGCAGTCCGCCAACCTCCGGAACCGGGCCTCCTCGGCCTCCGCACGGTCGCGGGCCTGGCGGAGGCGTTCGGTCCGTTCCGCGACTCTCTGATCCAGCGTGCCCAGGGTGTTCGCCAGCCGCTGCTGCAGGCCCGCCGCCAGCCGGACGCCGACCATCTGCCGCAGACCGACCATGACCAGCGCGCCCGCCAGAACCCCCGGCACGCTGGGCTGCCGGCCCAGGTCGCCCGACAGGTACACCGCCACCATCGCGCCGGCCAGACAGGCGATCGCCAGCAGGGACGACAGACCGCCGGAGATCATGAAAACTCTGCCGGCCGGCGATGTCGCGCCCCACGATCGGTCGGGGCTCCAGGCCGGCACCGCCGCAGCTCCCAGCATCGCGATCGCCAGCGTCCAGACGCTGTTCAGGGCTGTCGAGGTGTGATAGATACCGGCGTTGACCTGGATGGCGAAGCACAGATCGGCCAGGAAATTGACCCCCGCGCCGGCGGCCAGCATCCCGCGGACGCTCAACGGCACTCCCGGTGCCGGGCTCACCAGGGCCAGCAAGGCCGCCCAGATCAGCACCAGATCCCCGAAGGGGTAAGCCTGAACCGCCAGCCAGGAGCCCTCTCCCCAGGTACCCGCCTCGACGCGCTGCCTGAGCACCAGCGTCCAGATCAGCGCAAGCCCGGCCGCCAGCATGATGCCCAGATCCAGCCCCAGCGCCAGCCGCTGCAGCCGGTCGCCGTCCCGTTGCCGCAGTTTCAGGATGCCCGCGATCGCCAGCGGATAGAACAGCAGGTAGGCAACGTCGGCCGGCGTGCCCAGCGGAGACAGGCCTCGCAGGTCGTAGGAAGTCCAGATCGCTTCGCCGGTCGCGTAGGCCAGAAAGCCCAGGCCCATCAGCAGCCACGGCCGGCGTCGCTCGGGCTCCTCATCAGCCGCGAGCCGGTCGGCCACGAAGCAGGCCGCCGCCGCCAGCAGCGCCCGGGCGAGGTCCAGCGAGTTGATCAGCAGAACGGATACCGCAGACCATGGGAACAGGGCACCGATGGCGGCGCGGGCCAGGACGATGGCGGCGAACGCCGACAGGGCCAGACGCTGCCAGTTCCTGACAGGTGTCATGTCGACTTGCTTTCCGGTTCCGCCCGACCCGGCCGGGGAGTGCCTGTCCGGAGCGCGCCGGCTCCGGGCGCCGCCGGCCGGCCGGGCCGCGCAGGCCAGCATCAGTATATCGGCTGGTCCCGCCGACGGGAAAATGCATCATGCAACTGATATCGGGCAGCCGGCGACGGCATGCCCTGAACCGCGGGCGAGCCGTCCGGCGGTCTGGACGCTACAATGGTCCCGGAACAACGTCCGACGCTTTCGCCGGTAACTCCAGAGACCGGTTGCTGCCGGCGGTCGATGCCATGAAAACACGCTATCGGGCCTTTGGCGCATACCTCCGCGAGCGCTTCGGCTGCCGCGTCCACAAGGTCACCATCCACGCCGGCTTCACCTGCCCCAACCGCGACGGTACCCGCGGCACCGGCGGCTGCACCTTCTGCAACAACAACGGTTTCAGCCCCAACACCCGCCTGGAGCCCGCGGCCGTGCGCGAGCAACTGACCGACGGCATCGCCCGTATCCGACGGCGCACCCGGGCCGAGGCGTTCATCGCCTATTTCCAGGCCTATTCCAACACCCACGGGCCCGTGGAACGGCTCAAGGCGCTCTACGACGAGGCCTGGAACGTTCCCGGCGTCGTCGGCATGGCCGTCGGCACACGACCGGACTGCATCGACGAACCCCGGCTGGAGCTCATCGCCGGCTATGCCGCCCGCGGGGAGCTCTGGATCGAGTACGGCCTGCAGAGCTGGCACGACCGCACCCTGAAGGCGATCAACCGCTGCCACACGGCCGCCGAGTTCGTCCGGGCCGTCGAGATGACCCGAGGGCGGGACATCCGTATCTGCGCCCACACCATCCTTGGGCTTCCGGGGGAAGACCGGGCGATGATGCTCGAGACGCACCGTCGGCTGGCCGATCTGCCCATCGACGGCATCAAGATCCACCTGCTGCACGTCATGCGCGACACGCCGCTGGAGGCCGATTACCGCCGCGGCAACCTGCGTCTGCTCAGCCAGGAGGAATATGTCCGCCTGGTGGCGGACGTGCTGGAGCTGCTGCCGCCGCATGTGGTGATCCAGCGCATGCACGCCGACGCCCCGGCCGACGTGCTGGTGGCCCCGGACTGGTGCCTGGACAAGGCCCGCGTGCTGGACGACATCCGCCAGGAGCTGGTCCGCCGCGACACCTGGCAGGGCCGGGCTCTGGGCTTTGCCCGCGAAGACCTCGCCAGACCCGTTTCGCCCCGACAACGCGCTTTCGAGGCTGCCATCGCCTCGCGGGGACCGGCTGATCCTGAGATCAAAGGCTGACAACCCCGGCGGCTCACCGCAGCCCGACGGCCGCCAGCACCGTCATCCAATCGGCATAGAAGTAAGGCACGTCCAGCCGCCGGTGCAGTTCCCGCAGCTCCGCCAGAAGTTCCTCGGTCACCGGCCCCTGCCAGTCCCGGGCCGCCGGGTCGCACAGGAAGATCCGGCAGCCCAGCGGCCGCCCGGCACGGGTTGTGCATACACCGCCCCGGGCGAACGGGCAGACGTCCTCCGCCGGCCCGCAGGCCTCCACCCGATCCGCACCGGTCGCCCGGTCTGCGTCCTCCAGGCAGGCCAGGAACCAGGCCGTCTCCAGGAACGTCACGTACAGCCGGTGACCGTAAGCCCCGAAACGGCAGCATTCCCCCCGGTTGTCGCATCGCCCCGGCAGCCGCGCGAGTCGCTCGTCCACCGCCGCGTAAAAGCTGCGCATCGCCGCGATCACGTCGTCGCGCCGCGAGGCGTCGCGCAGTCTGCCGACCGGAATCTCGCAACGGGCGTGCATCAGAGGACCTGGGGCGCTCACCAGGACTTCTTCGTGCGCAGGGTCTCGATCTGGATGTAGTCGTGGTGCCGGCCGTTGTTCATGCCCGGACAGGTCTCCGCCGCCTCGGCCCAGGCCGCCGGCGACTTGAGATTGATCGTCCAGAAAGGCCAGGTGCGGCACTGCAGCGGCCGGACGCTGTAGATCGCGCAGCCGCGCGTGCCCCCCTGGGAGACAAGGAAGACGCAATCCCCGCCCGGCCGCTCGGCCAGCGAGTAGCGGAAGCCCACCCGCCGCAGCAGGTGATCCGGCAGCCAGCCGTCGTCGCGTTCCAGGAACGCGGCAATTCCCCGGATCTCCTCCCGCGTCACCCAGACGTAACCCGGAGCACCCGTGCAGCAGCGTCCGCACTGGGTGCAGGTGAACCGCAGCCCACCGGCGTACCATTTGCGGCGAGGCAGGACCTCCGTCCCGTCGATCGACTCCGCGGCATCGCTCATCCGGCACCTCCGGCCGGCGGCCGCCCCCGGCCGCGGCCATTGCACCCCGGCGCACCGGGGATTATACCATCCTGCCGGGGTGCGGTCGCCGCGGACCGGACCGGCCGGGGGCGGATCGGAAGATTCGATGTCCTACGAGCACTGGCCTTACCTGACGGTGCTGTGCGTCCTGGTGGCCGCCAGCCTCGGGGTGCCGATCCCCGAGGACATCCCCCTGCTGACCGGGGGATACATGTGCCACCTCGGCCTGGCGCGGCTGCCGGCGATGATCGCGGTCGGCATGGTCGGCGTGCTGTCCGGTGACGTGATTCTCTTCAGCATGGGCCGCCGCTTCGGCCCGCAGGTCGTCGAGCACCGCTTCTTCCGCGCGGTCGTCAGCCGCCGGCGGCTCGAACTGGCCGAGAACCTCTTCAGCCACCACGGCGTGAAAATCATCTTCGCGGCCCGTTTCCTGCCGGGCCTGCGGGCGGCGGTGTTCATGGCCGCCGGCGTGCTGGGCGTGCCTTTCAGCCGTTTCATCCTGGTCAACGGTCTGGCCGCCTGCCTCAGCGTGCCCACGCTTGTGGTCCTGGGCAGCTTCTTCGGACACAACATCGACCGGCTCAAGCAGGATGTGCGCACCGTGACCCACTTCGTCAGCCTGGCGCTGCTTGTCGTCGGGCTGATCGGCCTGGGCGTCTACTTCCACCGCCGGCAGAAGGCCTACATGGCCGAGGCCGCCGAAGAACCTTTCACCTCGCCGGTGCATGACCCGCCGGATCGGGCGTCCGCCGCGGACGGCACCCCGCATGTGCCCGATATGAGTATCGAACCTCCATCGGCGCCCGTGAAACCGCTCAGCGAAACCATTTCTCGACGCGATCGCGGGCGTTGACCAGCCGCATCAGCTCCGTCCATTCGGGAGGGCGGCGGCGGAGGCGGGCGATCACGTCGCCCAGCAGCCGGTCGTCGCCCACCTGCGCCCAGGTCGAAGTCAGGGTGTCCCAGAAAGCCGCGTCCGCCGCGTCGGCCGACGCCGGCCAGTCCAGCGGCCGGCCCACCGTCTCCAGCGCCGGCTGGATCAGGCCGCGCAGCATGTCGTATGCGAACCCACGCACCCCCGGATCCGGGCCCCTGGCGGATTCCATCAGCAGCCCGATCGCCTCTGTCCGCCCGAGCTCCAGCAGGCCCGCCGCGCCGCCCGCCCGCCTCCAGGGCTCGGCGGATCCCGCCGCGGTCCGCAACCAAGCGACCAGCCGCAGGTCCCCGTCGGCCAGCCGTGCGGCGTCGTGGTGCAACCGGGCCCTCACCGCGTCGTCCGGGGGCTCATCCGCGCGAGTCTGCAGCACGGCCAGGCCCCGCCGGTCGCGGATGCGCATGGCCGCATAGCCCGCGGCCTCGAGCACCCGGCGGTCCCGCGTCTCGGCCAGCACGCGGTGAATGACCTCGGCGGCGCGGTGGTCTCGCTCCGCGCCCAGTTTCTGCAGGGCCGCGACGCGCTGCGACTCGTCGCCGTGCAGCGCCCGGTGCTCCAGCAGCCGGAGGTTCACCTGGTCCGCGGCGGCGTAGATGGCAACCCCCAGACCCATCGCAACCACCACGGCGACGATGACGCGAATGAGAATGCGGCGCGCAGAAAGCGGTTCGACGCTCATGACGACCTATTGTGCGCGCCGGCGGCGCCCCTGGCCAGTCCGCCGCGCGTCGACATCTCCCGGCTGCCGCGTGCCACGCATCGTGACCCCGACATCCCGCCGCCCGCGCCGGCCGGGCCCGGCCCGGCGTGTGGACGGCCATGTCGGGGCGGGGCATAATCGCGGATGCTGGAGGCCGCTGCGAACGGCCGCCGCCGCCGGCGCCGCCGGGGCCGGCCGAGGGCGGCCGACGTCCTTTTCCGGCCGGCCGAGGGAGACGCCCATGACGCCGCAGGAACTGGCATCGCGGATCGACCATACCATGCTGAAACCCGAGGCCACCGGGCCGATGATCGACCGGCTCTGCGACGAGGCGGTCCAATACGGCTTTGCCGCAGTGTGCGTCAACCCGGTCTGGGTCGCACGATGCGCCGCCCGCCTGAACGGAACGGCCGTTGCCGTGGCGGCTGTGGCCGGTTTCCCGCTGGGGGCGTCGCTGCCGGAGGTCAAGGCCGACGAAGCCCGCCGGGCCTTCGAGGCCGGGGCCCGCGAGATCGACATGGTCGTCCGGCTGGGCGATCTGGTCGCCGGCGAAACCGGACCGGTCATCGAAGACATCGCCGGCGTGGTCGCGGCGGCGCGAGCCTGCGGCCGCGACCGCACCGTGAAGGTGATCCTCGAAACCGCCGCGCTGAACGAGGATCAGATCGCAGCCGGATGCCGCTGCGCCGTGCAGGCCGGGGCGGATTATGTGAAGACCTCCACGGGCTTCCACCCGGCCGGAGGAGCCACCGTCCGGGCGGTGCAGCTGCTCGCACGGCACGCCGCACCGTTGAAGGTCAAGGCCTCCGGCGGCATCCGCGACCTGCCCTCGGCGATCGCCATGCTGGAGGCCGGGGCCGACCGTCTGGGCTGCTCGGCCGGCGTGCAGATCGTGCGGCAGCTCATTGAAGACCCCGGCCGGCCGGGCCGCTGACCGCCGACCGGCCGTGCGGGCGGGTCATCCTCCCGGCGCCGCCGTCCGGCCGAGACTCCGGGCCGCCTGCATGTAGTATGCATAGGCCGCCCGGACCTCGTCCATCGTGTCCCCGCCGAACTTCTCCAGAAACGCCCGGGCGATCTCGAAGGCCACTGCGTTCTCGGCCACCACGCTGGCAGCCGGGACGGCACAGACGTCGCTGCGCTCGTAATCGCTGCGCTCGCGGGCCTTCGTCTCGAGGTTGACGCTGTCCAAGCCCCGCAACAGCGTGGCGATCGGCTTCATCGCCCCGCGCACCACCACGACCTCGCCGTTGGTCATGCCGCCCTCGAGCCCGCCGGCGTTGTTGGTCCGTCGCACGAACCCAAGGCACGGCGAATCCTGCCGCGTGGGGTCGAAATCGATCTCGTCGTGCACCGCGCTGCCGGGAACGGCCGCCACGCCGAAGCCCATACCGATTTCCGCACCCTTGAACGCCTGGATCGACCCCACGGCCTGCATCAGCCGGCCGTCCAGCCTGTCCTGGAACCGCATGCAGCTGCCCAGGCCCGGCGGACATCCGAAAACCCGCACCTCGACAATTCCGCCGACGGTGTCCTTGTCCTCCTTGGCCCGGCGGATCGCGGCCTTCATCGGCTCGACGGCCCGAGGGTCGGGCGTGTAGACCTCGTTGGCGTCGCGGGCCGCGATCAATGCATCGGGATCCATGCCGGGCGGCACTTCGGCCGTCGCTGGCCCGATACGGGTGACGAAACCCACGCAGCGGATGCCGAACTCCGCAGGCAACGCGCGCACGATCGCCCCGGCCGCCACCCGCGCGGCCGTCTCGCGCGCCGAGGCTCGCTCCAGCGTCTCGCGGCAGTCGGTGGTCAGCCATTTCAGGCTGCCCGGAAGGTCGGCGTGCCCGGGCCTGGGCCGGTGGACCGGCGGCGCATCGTCGATACGCCAGTCGCGGTTGGCGATCTGCACCGCCAATGGTGAACCGATGGTCCGCCCCCGCCGCACGCCCGAGAGGATGTTGAGCGTGTCCTGCTCGATCTTCTGCCGGCCGCCGCGCCCGTAACCCCCCTGCCGTCGGGCCATCTCCCGGTTGGCGGCATCCAGGTCCAGCTGCAGACCGGCCGGCAGGCCCTCGATCAGGGCGATCAGCGCTTGCCCGTGCGATTCCCCGGCCGTGCGATAGTCCAGCGTGGCCATACGAAGTGCATTCTAAGGGCGGCCGGCGGCGTCCGCCACGCCGGGCGGGCGGTCCCCGTCCGGATTTCCGGCGAACGCGGCTGGAGCTACAGGGCCCGGAAGATACGGACGTCCGTCCCCCCCGGCCCGAC
>CALLOB010000064.1 GCA_938005315.1 uncultured Phycisphaerae bacterium | reverse complement strand
GCCGCCGATCCGGCACATCGGGCCGATGCTGCAGCCCTCGCGGACCTTGGCCCCCAGCAGGATCGAGCCTGCTCCCAGGTAGCACGGCCCCTCGACGCGGGTGAAGGGGTGGACCTCGCACCCCTCCTCGATGGTCACCGGTCCGTGGCGGGTGTCGATGCAGACGAAGGGGTGGAGCTCGGCGTTCGGTCCGACGAAGAGCTGGTCCCTGGGGCCGAACACCGCGGCCTGCTCGTGCATCCGTCCGTGCACGCCGCTGCGTCCGGCGGCCTTGAAATCAACCGTGATCTCCTCGACGCTGGCCAGCATCACGTCCCAGATGTAGTCGAACCATCGGCCCGTGAAATCGGCCTTTGGAGCCGCCGCCGCGGCCGCGGCCAGGCCGGCGTAATCCGCGATCCCGTGCACGTCGGCGCTGGTGCGCCAGACCGCCAGCCGGTCGCCGTGCCACTGCGCGACGCGCTCGGAGGGGACCTTCAGGCTTCCGCCGTACACCCGGGCGTTGACGAACAGCACCTCCTCGCCCGCCAGGACCGACAGGTCGTTCACCGGGGCCCCGGTCCGTTCGCGCAGCACGGGGGCGAGGTAGTCGCGGACCAGCCAGCCGGCGGGCGGCAGGCCGGCGGCCCGGGCGATCTTGTCGCCCAGGGTGGTCGCCCCGCAGCGCAGTTCGAACACGCCGCGCACCCACACGATCGGCAGGAAACGGTCGAACTGATCGTCCTCGAACACCACGAGCTTCATGACGGGCACTCCATCGAGCGGACGGCGGCCGCCGCCCCCGCGGGACAAGGGTCTTTCTCCAGAGCGGCCTCGACGCCGCCGGGCCGTCAGGTCTTCGGCGCCCCCGGCTTGTTCTGCTGGATCCACATGTAGTAGTCGCGCATCTGGAGCTGGCTCGCGGCGTCGTGGTCCACGAAGACCAGCGCGTCGGGGTGAAGCTGCAGGGCGCTGGCGGTGATCATGCTCGTCACCGGCCCCTCGACCGCCTGGGCGACCGCCCGGGCCTTGTTCTTCCCGTTGGCCAGCAGCAGCAGCCGGCGGGCCTCGAGGATCGTCCCCACGCCCATGGTGATCGCGTAGATCGGCACGTCCTCGGGCCGGGCGAAGAACCGGGCGTTGTCCTCGATGGTCTGCCTGGCCAGCGTCTTGAGCCGGGTGCGCGACATCAGCGAGCTGCCCGGCTCGTTGAAGGCAATGTGGCCGTCCGACCCGATGCCCAGGATCTGCACGTCGATGCCCCCGCACTCCGTGATCCGCTTCTCGTACCATTCGCAGAACGCGTGGTAGTTGCTCGTCGTGCCGGAGGGGATGTGAATGTGCTGGGGCGGAATGTTCACGTGTTTGAAGAAGTTCTCGTGCATGAACCAGTGGTAGCTCTGCTCATGCTGAGGCCCGAGACCCACGTACTCGTCGAGGTTGAAGGTCGTGACCCGCGAGAAGTCCAGCCCCTCCTCCTTGTGCATTCGTACCAGCTCGCGGTACAGCCCCAGCGGCGTCGAGCCGGTGGCCATGCCCAGAACGGCGTTGGGCTTGGTGTTCAGCAGGTCGGCGATCACCCGCGCCGCCTCGCGGCTCATCTCCTCGTAGGTCGGGTAGATCATGACTTCCACGTTCGATGCCTCCTTCGAGATGCGAGCCCTGTCCGCAGCCGAAAAGCCCGGGCCGCGGGCGTGCGGAGAGGGGCTGAATTCTGCGGCCGGCCCGCCCGCAAGAAAGGACCACCTGGTCAGGCCGTCGGCCACGGGATCTCACTATAGCCGCGCGACGGCGAAATCCACAAGCCCCTGAAAGCCCGGATGGGGCGGAAATATGTCGCGCGACCATGCCTGATCTACCGAAGAGACCCGATTTCTATCGCGCGATATGCCGTGCGGGACGGCGCGGCCTCGGTCGCGGGTTTTCCGGCGGTCGGTCGGCTGCTGCGTGGCCGTGGCCGCAACGAACGGGCCGAAGGGGCGTTTCGGCCGTACGGTTTCAGCACGGGTGAAGAGGCCAGCTCCGCGGGACCGGGGCGGATCGCGAGCCGGCAGCGGGAGGGTCGCGCGATCCGGCCGCGGCTCCGTCTTCACTGGCAGTTGACGAAGCACTGCAGCGTGCAGGGATTGCAGCGGTCGTACAGCAGCCAGAGGAACATCAGCACCATCCCGGCCACGCCCAGCATGGTGAAGCAGACGCCGGTGATCACCACGGTGGACAGGGCGACGCTGATGCCCGGAGCGGCCGTGGCGACGACGGCTCCGGCGGCGGCCAGGGTGGTCATGAGCGACAGGGCGAGGACTTCGTCGCGGGTTCGCTCGTATTCGGTCTCATCGGCGCTCTGGGCCAATCGGACGCCGATCGATTTACTCGCGCCGAGGCCCGTCGGCGCAAGGCCCCGGGCGAGCAAAGGCATGGCCCGGTTGCCCTGAACCGTGGCCAGGACTCGACCCGGATTCCGGGCCACCCAGTCGCGCATGGCGGTCAGGTCGCGGCCGGTCAGGGCCTCGGCCAGGGAGATGCAGTCGAGTATCCTGGCGTCGCTGAAATCGACGTTCAGCGTGCAGGTCGTGCTGACGCCGCTCTCGACGGCGGTCACCTGGGCCGTCGTGGAGGCGGTCCAGACGAAGTCGAGGGTGTCGGGCCCGCGGCCGACGTGCAACGGGCGGGCGCGTTCGTCCAGGGTGATCTGCACTTCGCCGGTGGGCGTCACGAAGGCGAAGCTGTCGATGCGATCCTGTCGCCGATAGATGGTGCCGGCGATGCCGCTGGCCGCGTCGCTGAACACCATCAGGGCATCCTCGTAGGGGTCCAGGGTGAACAGGGGTTTTCCGAGGGCTTCGGTCGGGATCTGCGACGATTCGAGAATCGGATACCGGCAGAAGGAATATTCGCCGTTGATCCAGGTCCCGTGGAGGTAATTGCCGCCGGCCAGGAGTTCCCCGCGCCAGGGTGAGGCCTGATCGGGCGCGCCGGCGGGCCACCAGACGCCTTCGTAATGATCGCCGGTCCAGGCGGCGTTGACCGAATAGCCGCGACCGGTCGTGTCGGTGTCGGAGATCTGCAGATGGTCGCCGCTCTGCGTCAGCCCGGCCGTACCGTGGCTGCGGATGATCGCGCCGGAGGGATCGTGGTGCTTCCAGTCCAGCGAGATGCTGCTCCACGTGCCGGTCAGCCGGCCCGGGGAGGGCGCGACGGTCCGGTCGGCCGAGTCGTACCAATCCGGCCAGCCGGTCCACGAGCCGACCATGCGGCTGCCGCCGGCGGACACCTCGCCTGACCATCCCGCCACCGCGTCGGCGTAGCGATTGGATGCCGTGGACGCAGCAGCGAAGCTTCGCAGCAGTTGCTGGCCGGAATCCCACGCGTCGTGAATGTAGAGCGCGTTGTGGACCGCCACGACGATCCTCGCGCTGCGCAGCGGGTGGTCGCCGCGGAACCTGCGATCGCCGCCTACCCACCGGCCGTTGAGCGGCGACTGGGCCGCATCCTTGTCGAACAGCATGCCGCCGCCGGCGGTCAGGCGGAGGTGCATCCGGGTACGGTGGGCAAACAGCAGGCCCTCGAATCCGCCGTTAGCGATTCCCGTGAATCGCGGCCCGCCGACCTCGACCACGTCGTAACGGCCCTCCACGGGCCAGTTGCCTCCGGCATCCAGCACGCTCAGAAGCAGGGATCGACCGTCAAAGGCCAGGACCGCGCCGGCCCCGTCGGAACGCGTCCATGAACCGGTGATCCCGTGGTCGGGCGCTTCGGCGCGATGAAACGTGATCTCGCGGGCCCCGTCCACCGCAGTCCACGTCCCGGTGATCATGGCCCGGTCGGCGGAGATCCGGCCCTGCCAGTTGGCGGCCGCGCCGACCGCGGAAATCTCCAGGAGCGAGGATCGCCAGAAGCCCCTGGCCGTGCCGCCGGAGGAATGCAGGTCCAGGACGGGGGCGGCGCCGTCGTCCATGGTCATGTTGAAAGAAGCTTCGTCGCCCGCCTGGTTGAGAACCACGCCGGCCTGACCCCAGGCGACCTGCCCGCCCGGGTCGGTCCGCTGGACGACCCACCAGCCGGCCAGATCCTGCAGGCTTTCGGGCAGCCCGCCGGTCGTGTTGCCCGGGATCTGGCTGCCGGAGTCGCCGTTGTCGCCGGTGTTCCCGGGGACGGGAGGATTGCCTCCCGGCCCGCATCCCGGGAGCAGGCCGCACTGCAGTGCGGCCAACCAGGCGGCCGAGAACAGGCGGAGGCAGAGATTCGAAATCGTCTTTTCGCGTATGAGGCCGGTCATGACCTCTCCCTCGATGGGCCGAGCCGGGGCAACGGGTGACGACTCCGATCACGGTGGAGCTGAAACCATCGGCGGGCGAAAGGACGGAGCGGATTGTTCCGTTGGACCTTCGCCCGACCGGGCCGTCCGGCCGTCTGGCGGTATTGTACCCTCGCCTTCAGCCGTGCGCGCGCTGTTTTCCCGGTTTTTCAAGCTGCCACCAGCGACGGGCCCTTCCTCGGAAGCCCGGCGGCTTGTCGGCATGCCTTATCGGTGTCGGCATGGGGCATCGCCGGGTCGGAAGGCCCGGCCGGAAGGGTGCGGACGCCAACCCCCGGTACGCCCGATCCCGCCGAGGGGCTAATCCGGCAGACGTACAGCGATGCCTCGCTCGCGCAGGTACTGCTTGAGCGCCGGAATCTCGATCAGCCCGAAATGGAACACCGACGCGGCCAGCAGGATCGAGGCCCCGGCCTGCACGGCCTCATAGAAATGCTCGCGCGTTCCCGCGCCGCCGGAGGCCACGACGCGTCCCGAGACGACCTCGGCCATCGCCCGGATCACCGGCAGATCGTAGCCGGTGCGGGCCCCGTCGCCGGCCTTGCTGGTCGGCAGGATGACCTGCACGCCGTAGCCGTCCACGCGGCGGGCCCATTCGATCGCATCCGCCCCGGTCGCGGTGCGGCCGCCGTCGATATAGACCTCGTAGCCCGAGGGCATGGCCGGGTTGCGGTCCACGTCGATGGCTACCGTCACCCGGTCGCCGCCGAACTCCCGGACCAGCTCGCCGATGACCTCGGGCCTGCGGAAGGCGGCGCTGCTCACCGAAACCCGGTCAGCCCCGGCCTCGATCACCGCCGCCGCGGAGGCCAGGTCGCGGATCCCGCCGCCGACGGTGAAGGGGACGGTGGCGACCTCGGCCACGCGCCGGACGACATCGAGCAGCGTGCTGCGATTCTCGATCGTGGCGGTGATATCCAGCATCGCCAGTTCGTCGGCCCCCGCGCGGCAATAGGCGACCGCGCACTGCACCGGGTCTCCGGCGTCCCGGATGTCCACGAAGTGAACGCCCTTGACCACCCGACCGTTCTGCATGTCCAGACACGGCATGATGCTGATCGGCTGACTCAACGCGGCTCCTCCGGCTCAAGGCGGCGTCCGGCGACCGTGCCGGACCTTCCGGGTTGCTCTGTAAGCAGCACCAAGACCTATCCGACATTCGCCGACAAGGCAAGCCGGCGGGCCCGGAGGGAGTGAAGCCGTCAGGCCCTGGCCACGGCTTCGAAGAAAAAGCTGAAGAAGGCTTCGGGATCGACGTCTGCGGCCACCCAGTGCCGGCCGTCGGGTGCGGGCGTGAAACGGGTACGACCGGGGGGGCCGTCCGGCGCGGTTTCCACGGAGATCCGGCCGCGGCGCCAGGAGCAGACGTCCGGACACAATGCCGTCACGGCCGCCAGGGGGTCGTGGAGGATCACGCGGTCTTTTCCGGCGGCGAGCCACAGATCGGCCAGGTCGGCCAGGATGCGTGCCGGTCCGGCTCGAAGGCGCGTCGCCATTTCCGCGGCCGGCATGAAACAGCGCGTGGTGACGTCCAGGCCCAGGGAGAGAACCTCGCATGTGCCGGCCGACAGCACGGCCGCGGCGGCCTCGGGATCCAGCCGGACGTTGCGCTCCGCAGGCCCGTAGGGCGGCGGCGCGCCGAAGCATGCTCCGGCCATCATGACATGTCGCCGGAGCAGACCGGGGATCTCCGGGTCGAAGGCATAGAGCCGGGCGATGTTGGTCAGCGGCCCGATGGTCAGCAGCGTCAGTTCGCCGGGGCGGTCACGGATCGCGCGGCGCAGGAAATCGACCGCCGTGTCGTCGGGGAAGTCCTCACGGTGCGGATGGTCACGGAGGACCGCCGCCTGAGGCACGTCCTCCTGCTGGACCGGTCGGCACAGGGGGCGGGCCGATCCGCTGTGAACGGGCACATCAGGCCGTCCGAAAGCCCGGCAGACCGCATCGGCCAGCCGGGCGCGCACCTGCGGCCTGCCGGTCACGGTGGTGACGCCCCTCAGCAGGCATCGCGGCTCGGACAGCAGCCAGGCCATGGCCAGGGCGTCGTCGATGTTGGTGCCGAGGTCGGTATCCAGCAGCACCTCGAGGCGGTCGTCGGGCACGGTCGGCTCCCCGCGAGGGCGTCCCCGACGGCGGGCCGACCCGGGTGGCCTGCCGGGGGACGCTGGTCAGGGGCGACCGCGCGCGGACTTCCGGCCGCGCCACGGCCGCTTCCGGTCTCCTGAACCTGCTCGGTCGGCAGCAGTATAACCGGGCCGCCGATGCGTAACGGCGGTTCCCGGGCCGCACGCCATGCGCGCACTGGACCCCAGGCCGTGCGAGGCCGCAGGCCGGGAGGCGCAGGCGGCAGAGGGCGGCCCTGAAGCAGTCGGGCCGCCCGGAGGATCGGCGTCATCGCGTCCGGCCGGAGAGCGGGCAGATCTCCTGAGAGGGGGGGCGAGAGCTCCTGCTGCGTCATCCGCCGAGCAGACCCTCGATCCGCGCGCGCAGGGCGTCCCGGATGCTGCGGTAGGCGTCCAGTCTCGCGCCGGAATCGCCCGTCGCGGATGCGGGGTCGGGCAATACCCACGTTTCGCGGCGGATGATGCCCGGCAGTGTGACGCACAGTTCCTCCGCGCAGAGGGTGATGACCGTGTCCACCTGGTCGAGGGACACATCGGAGATGCGTCGGGGCCGATGGCCGGAGATGTCCACGCCGGCCTCGCGCATGACCTGGACGGCCAGCGGATCCACCTCGGCGGCCGGGTCCGACCCGGCGCTGAAGACCCCGGTGTCCGCCGGCAGCAGCTTGCGGGCCCAGCCCTCGGCCATCGGGCTGCGCGCGGCGTTATGGACGCAGAGGAACAGGATTCCACGGGCGCGCTCCGCTTTCCGGCTCTGCCGGCCCGCGGCATGGCGGATGTCCCGGCCCTGGACCATGAAGACGACCATCTCGGCGAGGTTCGTCGCGTGGTCGCCGATGCGCTCGAGGGCCCGGGATACCGATTGAACGCACGTCGCCCAGGAAACGTTGGCCCGGTCCTCCACGATTCGGTTGAGCAGCTGCCTGAACGCCTGGGCGTGGTGAGCATCGACCACCCGATCGGTTTCGATGACCGAATGAGCCGTCGCCACGTCCGCCGATGCGAACGCGTCCAGCGCGTGTCGCACCATCCGGCCGACGGTGGCCGCCATGGCGGAGATTTCCTGGAGGGCCCCGGCGGCCGGTTCCCGGACCAGTTCGGTCGTGCGTGCGGCGATGTGCGCGCACAGATCGGCCATCCGCTCCAGGTCGGTCACCAGTTTCATGGCGGTGGTCACGAACCGCAGGTCCGAGGCCATCGGCTGGCGGCGGGCCAGGACTTGCAGGCACAGCTCGTCGATCTCGACCTGGAGCCGGTCGACGTCGTCGTCGGCGGCGACGACCTGGCGGGCGAGGCCGGCGTCGCGGGTCTCGAAGGCCCTGAAGCCGTCGGCCAGCATCGCCTCGACCTTCCCGCCCATGTGCACGACCTGTTCGCGGATCCGGGCCAGCTCATTCTCGTACTCACGATCCGTGTGTCCTGACGGCATCGCCATCTCCGCGATCAGCCGAATCGGCCGGTGATGTAGGCCTCGGTCCTGGGATCCGACGGGCTGGTGAAGATCCGGTCCGTCCTGCCGAATTCGACCAGTTCGCCCAGGTAGAGGAAGGCCGTATAGTCCGCCACGCGACTGGCCTGCTGCATGTTGTGGGTGACGATCACCACCGTGTACTGCTTCCGCAGTTCGTGGATGAGGTCTTCGATCTTGGCGGTGGCGATCGGATCGAGGGCGGAGCACGGCTCATCCATGAGCAGCACTTCGGGTTCCAGGGCCAGCGCCCGGGCGATGCACAGGCGCTGCTGCTGGCCGCCGCTGAGGCTGCTGCCGGAGCGGTCGAGCACGTCCTTGACCTCGTCCCACAGGGCGGCCTGCCGCAGGGCCCGTTCCACGAGGTCATCCCTGTTCTTCGGGCGGATGCCCTGCAACCGCAGGCCGGCGAGCACGTTTTCGCGGATGGACATCATCGGGAACGGATTGGGTTTCTGGAAGACCATGCCCACGAGCTGCCGCAGGCGGACGGGATTCACGCCGTCCTCGTAGATGTCCTCGCCGTCGAGAAGGACCCGCCCGCTCGTGCGGGCGCCGCGGACGACCTCGTGCATGCGATTGAGGCAGCGGATGAACGTGCTCTTGCCGCAGCCGGAAGGGCCGATGATCGCCGTCGAGCGTCGCTCGGCCACCGGCATGGTGATACCCCTGAGCACCTCGCTGCGCCCGAACCAGGCGCGGAGATCCTCCACCCGCATCTTGGGTGAGGCGAGGGCGTCCGAAGAACCGGCTTCGGATTCAGCTCTCTGGCGATCCACGCGCGTCAACTGAACCTCCGCTGGAACCGGGAGCGAAGCCAGATGGCCGCCCCGTTGAAGACGAGCATGATGGCAAGCAGGACTACGATGCCTGCCGCCGCATTGACGTGGAAGTCCGTCTGGGGCCTGGAGATCCAGTTGAAGATCTGGATCGGCAGCGCCGTGAACGGGCTGTACACCGAGTCGGGCAGGAACGCCACGTAGGTGAGGGCCCCGATGGTGATGAGGGGGGCCGTTTCGCCGATGGCGCGTGCCAGTGAGAGGATGATGCCCGTCAGGATGCCCGGCAGGCTCATCGGCAGCACCACGCGGCGGATGGTCTGCCAGCGATCGGCCCCCAGGGCGTAGCACGCCTCGCGCGTGGATTGCGGCACGGTGCGCAAAGCCTCGCGCGAGGCCATGATGACCATCGGCAACAGCAGCAGCGACAGGGTGGCCGCCCCGGCCAGAAGACTCCGGCCCATCCGCATCGCCCGGACGAACAGTTCCAGCCCCAGCAGCCCGTAGATGATGGACGGCACGCCCGCCAGGTTGCTGATGTTGACCTCGATGAACGATGTCCACCGGCTTTCCCGGGCGTACTCCTCGAGGTACAGCGCCGCCCCCACGCCGATGGGAATGGCGATGACCGCCGTGAGCATCATCAGACACGCGCTGCCTACCAGCGCCGGAAGGATGCCCGCCTGCGACGCGAAACGCGACGGATAGCTGGTCAGAAACTCCCACGTCAGCCTTTCCCGACCGTCGGTGAAGGCCTGGGCGATCAGCACCACCAGAAGCAGGAGGGGCAGCATCAGCGCCAGCAGGCAGATGACCTCGAACACGCGTTCGGGGGCCCGGGCGCCTCCCTCGGGGGTCTTCAGCAGGCGCGTCGGCGGCGGGACGTCGCGCCGGGGGGATGCACGATTCACAGGACGCCTCCCCGCATGACGCGATTCCGCAGGTAAAAGGACGCGATGTTCAGGGCCATGGTGAACACGAACAGGGTCATGCCGACCGCGAAGATCGTGCGGTATTCGAGCGTCCCGGCGGGGGTGTCGCCCAGGCTCACCTGCACGATGTAGGCGGTCATCGTCTGGATGGCGACCCGCGGATCGAACGAGAACCGCGGCTGCTGACCGGCGGCGATCGCCACGATCATCGTCTCGCCGACGGCGCGGGAGATGCCGATGATCACGGACGCCGCAATGCCGGAGAACGCCGTCGGAAGGATGACGCGCCGGATGACCGCACACTTGCCGCCGCCCAGGGCGAAGGCCCCCTCCCGCAGGCTGTCGGGAACCGCGTAGATGGCGTCCTCGCTGAGCGAGGCGATGATCGGCAGGATCATCACGCCCATGACGATCCCCGCGCCCAGGGCGTTGAACCCGGCCAGGTCGGGAATCACCCGCTGAAGCACCGGCGTGACGAACGTCAGCGCGAAGTAGCCGTAGATGATGGACGGAATCCCGGCCAGAACCTCGACGGCCGGCTTGAGCACGCGCCGCAGGCGCTGCGAGGCGTATTCGCTCATGTAGATGGCGCCCAGCAGGCCCAGCGGCAGCGCCACCGCAACGGCGATCGCGCTGGTCAGGACCGTGCCCGAGATCAGCGCCCAGATCCCGAAGCGTTTCCGGGCGAACAGGGGCGTCCACTCGGTATCCCCGAAGAACTGGCCGAAGGAGACCACCCGGAAGAAGCCGACCGTCTCGACCAGCAGTACCAGGATGATGCCCGCCGTGGTCAGAACCGAGACAATGGCGCAGGCCAGAAGCACGTTGGAGATCAGCCGTTCCTGCAGCGGCCGGGGGCTGCGCAGATCCTTGTGGGGACGCGTCACGGGCATGCTACCGGACTTCCTTCTCCAGCAGTTCTTCGATCTTCGCGCCGACCTGCGAACCCTTGCCGCCGAACAGCGAACCCGTGATCCGTTTGTCCACCCGCTCCCGGGCCAGTTCGTACGACCGCGCGGACAGGGGAATATAGCCGACCTCCTTGACCAGCTCGGGAGCCTTCTGCAGATAGAAGCGGACGAACGCCTCGACCTCGGGGCGATCCAGCGCGTCCTTCCGGACATAGATGAAGATCGGGCGGGACAGCGGCTGGTACGTCCCGTCCATGACCGTCTCGAGTGAGGGACTGATGGCTCCCTTGCCGTTCGTGTCGTCGCCGTCATCGACCGGCAGCAGCTTCAGCTTGTCCTGGTTCTCCTCGTAGTAGGCCAGGCCGAAGAATCCGAGGGCGAGTTCATCCCCCGCGATGCCCTGGACAAGCACGTTGTCGTCCTCGCTGGAGGTGAAATCGCCGCGGCTCGAATGCTCCTTGCCCACGATGGCCTGGGTGAAATAGTCGTACGTGCCGCTGTCCACGCCCGCTCCGTACAGGTGGATCTCCCGGTCCGGCCAATCGGCGCGGATCTGGTTCCAGCGCGTGATTTTCCCCTGGGCCTCCGGCTCCCAGAGCTTCTTGAGTTCCTCGACGGTGATGTCCTGGGCCCAGGTGTTCCTGGGGTTGATGAGAACCGCCAGGCCGTCGTAGGCCACGGGCAGCTCGATGTACTCCACGCCCGCCTTGGCGCAGGCCTCGGCCTCACTGGGCCTGATCGGGCGCGAGGCGTTGGAGATATCCGTCTCGCCGGCGGCGAACTTCTTGAATCCGCCGCCCGTTCCCGAGACCCCCACGACCACCCGCATGCCGGGGTTGGCCTTCTGGAACGCTTCCGCGACGGCCTCGGTGATGGGATAGACCGTACTGGAACCGTCGATCTGGACGGTGCGGGCCTGCTCCTTCTTACCGCAGCCACAGACCCCGAGGGTTGCAGCCATCATGACGCCGACGAACAGGGACTTTTTCACTTTCAGCCTCCTTGGGCCTCGCGAGCGTTTCCGGCCGCGGCTCCGGCCGCGGATCCTCCGTCGTCCTGCGGGCCTGAATCCGTGACGGCCGGGTCAGTTTACTGCCCCGCCGGCCTGTGTGAAAGCCACGCAGCAGCCGTGCATCCCGCGACGCCTGCCCTGCGGCGCTCATCGAGCGACAGGCATGCCGCCGACCCCGCCTGCGGCGGGATGGCGGGCCCTTTCGGCGGACCGGGCCCCTCACGGAGGAATGCATGGGTTCTGGTGCGATGGCGCCGTCCCGTCGCCCGCCGGCCCGGCGGAATCGCGGTCAAGCCCGGCGGCCGCCGATCCGGAAGCGGACGTGAATACGTCTCCGCACCGGCCGCCGGGACTATTTTCCGCAAGGCTGACGCCGATCCCAGGGTATGACGCCCACGCCGGCCGGCCGCTCACATGGTCCTTACATCACGCCCTGCGGGCGACGACGCTGGACGCGTCGGCGGACGGACATTCGCCGATCGGGCGGCGTGTCCCTGTCCCGACACAGCCGGTCCTTCGCGGTCTGCCGCCGCATGCCCTGCAGACACGCACTCCGCCTGCGGATGATTGCTCCGCAAACCGGGCTCCACGATGGAGGCGTCCTGCGGCACAGTGCCGCCGTCGTCTGCCGCCGTCAGTCACCCGCCCCGACGACCGGCGCAGGGGGCCGGGGCGGACCGGCCTGCTCCAGGGCGTCGATGAGCAGCGACCGCGTGAGGATCTCCGGCAGCACGATCGCCTCCTGGGGCCGGCCGGCCGGAAGGATCAGGTACATCGGCACGCCGGAGCGGCCGTGGCGTTCCAGGTCCTGGCGGATCTCCTCGTCGGGAAGGGTGAAATCCGCTTTCATCGGCAGGACCCCCAGCCGGCGGATGGCCGCCCGGACCTCCGGCGTATCGATGACCAGTCGCTCGTTGACTTTGCAGTTGACGCACCAGTCGGCGGTGTAATCGATGAACACCGTGGTACCTGCGGTTGCGGCCTCAAGGGCCCGCTGACGGCTGTATGGCTCCCACGGAATGGCATCGGCCGGCCTTTCCGGGGGAACCAGGACGCGAAAGCTCAACAGCCCACCGGCGCCGAGGCAGGCCGCCACCGCCGCCCAGGTCGCCAGTCGGCGCAGGCCGGACGCCCCGTACGGCATCAGACCGTACAGCCATGCGGCCATGCCGACGAACACCAGGAACAGCACGACCCGCAGCAGGCCGTCCCCCCCCATCACGCCGGCCAGCGGGCTGATCAGCCAGACCACGGTGAACAGCAGGCAGAAGCCCACGAACCGCTCGAACACCGCCATCCACGGTCCGGGACGGGGAATCAGGGCCACCCAGGCCGGCTGTGCGGCCAGTAGGACGTACGGCAGGGCCATGCCCAGACCGGCCAGCGCGAAGATGGTCATGCCCTGCAGGGCCGACATCCGTGCGGCGATGGCCACGACGAAGCTCAGGAACGGCGCGGTGCAGGCCGTGCCCAGCAGCGTGGCCAGC
Organism: uncultured Phycisphaerae bacterium; assembly: GCA_938005315.1. Lineage (GTDB taxonomy): Bacteria > Planctomycetota > Phycisphaerae > UBA1845 > PWPN01 > CALLOB01. The sequence continues at coordinate 11,288 of CALLOB010000064.1, read as the reverse complement.
AGACCCATGCCGAACGAGCTCAGATGCCCCTCGCCCCTGATCCGCTCGCCTAGGTCGTTCACCAGGCGTGGCGGAAACACCGAGAACACCCCGAACAGGCTCAGCGCCAGGGCGGTGACCACCGCGGCCAGCGTGATCACCAGCCAGGGATGCTGGAACTGGCCGCCCCATTGCTGGCCTGCGCCGACGATCAGTGCGCCGAGAACCAGGAATGAGACCTCCATGCCCGCCGCGAATGCCAGCCCCAGCGTCAACACGCGCAGGCGGCTTTCGCGGGCCTGCTGCACGAACGACAGCACCTTGATGGAGATGACCGGCAGCACGCAGGGCATCAGGTTCATGATGAACCCGCCGGCGAGGGCCAGCAGCACGTAGCCGGCGAAGCCCCAGCCGGCCAGCATCGTCTGGAGGCGCAGAAGGACGCCGGCCCCCTCGAGCGTCGGAGCCTGGTCCGGCACGGGCGACCGCCCGGCCTGGGCACGGGCGGCGGCGAAAAGCTCCTGGTTGGCCGGTCGTGGCGGCCTGTCGTCAGCGGCAACCGGCAGGGTCAGATTCCAACGAGCGGACGCGGGCATGAAGCACTGCCCGGTCTGGTCCGAGCAGGCCTGATAGGTCACTACGCCGCCCAGTTCGATCTGGGTCCCGGAGAGGCCGGCGTCGGCCGTCGCCGGCAGCAATGCGATCACCCGCCCGCGGTACACGGCCACCCGGCCTTCCTCGAACGGGCTTTTTTCCTCGATGCCCGGGGGGAACTCGGGGCGGTCCCATTCGACGCCCTCGGTCTTGAACGGAAAGACGTCCGTCGGGATCAGCGCCTTGTGCAGCGGCATGTGGGCGTTGATGTGGTGGCCGTCGGCGACCTCGATGACCACGGCCACATGGAAACGCGAGCCGGGCCGGACCGCATCGACGTCCGCGGCCGCCGAAAGGTTCTTGAGATGCTCGGCGCGGCCCGCGGGCCTGGGCAGCCGGGCCTCGGCCGCTTCGAACAGCGCATTGTTGTCCGGCCGGGCCTGTTCGGCCGTCGTGGCCACCGGCAGGCTCACCCGGACCTGGTTGTCCCCTTTGACGCAGACCTCCCGGCAGGCCAGCCAGTCGATCCGGGCCGCAAGTTCGACTTCCTCGGCGCCCTGGAGGTCCTGCGGCACCGAGATCTCGGTCAGCAGCACGACCCGGCCGTACATGACGAAAGTATGGGCGTCGGTCGAATCGACGTGGCGCTGCGGCGGCGGGAAGAGCGTCGGACCGGCCTGAAAGCCCGGGGGGAGATCCCAGCGAACCACCGTCTCCAGGCCGCCCTCTCCGCGGTTTGGCCAATAGATGTGCCAACCTTCCTTGACCTCCAGCTCGATGGCCGCCCGGATCGTCGTTCCGGGCAGCAGCGCAGTGCGATCGACCGCCATCCGGGCCTTGACCAGGTCTGACTCGGGCCGGCCGGGCGACCTGAGGTTCTGGAGGGGGTTCTGGGCGGCCGCCGAACCGCCTGTCAGCCCTGCCCAGATGGCCGCTGCCAGAGCCAGACGCGTGCAGCGGGCCCGCGAAAAGCGGACCGGCGTCCGCAACGCCGAAGTTCCCGCGTGGCTATGGGTGGGTATTTTGGCCATAACTTCAGCATCCGCAAGAAGTCGCGTATGGAGAGATTGTAACCGGGTCGGACTGATCGGCGAAACAGACCGGCTTTCGGGGCTGACCCGGGGGCCTGGCGAGGCCTCGGGCCACGGGTTCGGGCGGTCCGCGACCCTGGGGCACGCAAGCCGCAGGCGGGCAGCGGCCTGACGGTCGGTTGACAGAAGCAATGGCTGCGGCAACAGCCGGCTGGCCCATGGACGGGGGGATCAGGGCATCGCCGGCGGCGACCATCGACGGACCGGCTGGTCTATGGGTGACGGGCCGACTGCCTGTTGGAACACGCTGCGGGGTGCTTGACGGGCACGGCGAAGGCGTTAGAATGGGCGCTAGGATTGCGCGAAGTGCGCAAGTTTATGGGAATATGGAGGTTGTGCACGCTTCCGGGCGTAACGGGCGGCATGCGGTTCACGCGCTTTGTCTACCCGCGTTGCCTGTTGCCCGGACAGGGGTGACCACGGCGTAAGGAGAGCTGACGTCTGGCTATGCCTGCTGCCTGGGGCGGAGGCATCGACCGGAGTCGCGACACCTGCGGGCGAAGTCGGTGTGTGAATCGGAGCCGGCAGGCCCGGGTCGGGGACTCCGGAGCTTGAACTGGTCTTTCGGTTGCTGGTGCTGCGACCGTCGGAGTCGTCACTGCCGCGATGGCGCGGGTGTGATGGCGTCCGGGATAGTCGCAACCGTCACGTGAGCTCGTGGTTACGATCGCGGGCAGGAGAAGTGAGGCTCAAGGATTATGGTGCCGATGCCCTGGAACGCGCCTGGAATCCATCGGCCGCAGGCGGTTTCCCGCGGACCCGCGGGGGCGCTGCGGGAGCGTGCGGGGGCGGCACTTGTCAGGAGCCCGGACTCCGCGTAACAGTCGTCCACGGCACCGGCTGAAAGACCCCGGCGGCGACGGCGGGCCCGGCTCGTCGACCGGCGCGAAGCTTACGCGGCGCCGCGCGCCGCTGCATCATCCGGCGTGCGTCGGTTCGTTTCCATCCCCCGGGCCGCTCCGTTTTCCCTTGCCACGCACGCAGCGTGCTCCTGTTGAAGCGCGGGACGGCGACGGTCTCCCGATCCGGGGGGCGGTCGTCGCGTGCAGGCGCGCATGACCGCCGGCCGGAGGGCAGGGTCCGGCTCCATGGGAGCCGCAGCCGGTCGGGCGGATCTGATCATGTTGGCGTAGCGAGGAAGGTGTGACATGGAATGGCCCGCGATGCTGGCGGTTTCGTCGAGCGAGTGGGGCTTTCTCCTGGCCGGCCTGGTGGTGGGTACGGCCCTGGTCTATGTCGGTGTCGAGGTGCTGAGCCGGCGGCGGCTGGCCGGAGCAGCCCGGGAGGCCGCCCGGTTGACGGAGGAGGCCCGGAACCAGGCGGACGTGATTCTCAAGGCCGCCCAGGTGGACGCCAAGGCGGAAGTCATCCGACGGATGGAGGAGTTCGAGCAGCAGAGCGCGAAGGTCCGCGAGGAGCTTCGGGAGGCCGAAAGGCGGCTGGAGAAGCGGGAGGACAACCTCGACAAGAAGCTGGACACGCTCTCGATGAAGGAGAAGATGCTCGAGCAACGCGAGCAGAAGCTCGAGCAGCAGCAGGCCGCAGTCGCCGAGCGTGAGGAGGAGCTCGACCGCCTTCTCGAGGAGCAGCGCGCTCACCTGCTTCGGATCAGCGGCATGACCATGGAGGAGGCCCGTACGCAGTTGCTCACCCAGATCCGGCAGGACGTGGAGCACGACGCCGCCGAGATCGTCGACCGGGCGCTCTCGGAGGCCCGGGAGACGGTGCAGAACCGCTCGCGCGAGATCATCATTACCGCCATCCAGCGTTACGCCACCGAGCACACCAGCGCGTCCACGGTGAGCACCGTCGACATCCCCTCGGACGACATGAAGGGGCGGGTCATCGGCCGCGAGGGACGCAACATCCGGGCCTTCGAGAAGGCCACCGGCGTGGATGTGATCGTAGACGACACTCCGGGGGTGGTGGTGGTCAGCTCGTTCGATCCGGTGCGGCGTGAAGTCGCCCGCAGCACGCTGGAGAAGCTCATCCAGGACGGGCGCATCCATCCGTCGCGAATCGAGGAGGTCGCCGAGGAGACCCGCCAGGAGGTCGCCCGGGAGATCGTGGAGCGCGGCAAGAAGGCCTCGGTGGACGCCAATGTCGGCGGGCTGAACAAGAAGCAGATCGAACTGCTGGGCCGCCTCAGCTACCGCACCAGCTACGGCCAGAACGTCCTGCAGCACTCCATCGAGGTCGCCTACCTCTGCCAGGTGATGGCCGACGAGCTGGGGCTGGACGGGCGCCTGGCCCGCCGCTGCGGGCTGCTGCACGACATCGGCAAGGCGGTGGACCACGAGGTCGAGGGCGGTCACCCGCAGATCGGGGCCGAGATCTGCCGGCGGTTCGGCGAGCGGCCGGAAGTGATCAACGCCGTCGCGGGTCATCACGGGGACATCGAGGCGATCAGTCCCTACACGCCGCTGGTGGCCGCCGCGGACGCGATCAGCGCCTCGCGGCCGGGGGCCCGGCGCGAGTCGCTGGAGCGTTACATCAAGCGACTCGAGCAGCTTGAGGCCATTGCCACCAGTTTCCCGGGCATCCAGCAGGCTTACGCCGTCCAGGCCGGGCGTGAGATCCGGGTCATCGCGGACGCCGCCCGCTTGGACGATCGCGAGGCCGCCAAGACGGCCTACGACATCGCCCGGCAGGTCGAGCAGGAGATGACCTATCCCGGCGAGGTCAAGGTCACGCTGATCCGGGAAACCCGGGCGGTGGAGTTCGCCCGCTGATCCGGCCCTGCGCGCGAGCGCCGGCCTTTCCCGCCACACGGGCCAGTTGACGTCCCTCCGGCCCGCCCGCCACAATACGCCCCGTCGGCCGGGGGAACCGCCCCCGGCAAGGCGTTGATCGAACCTTCGTGTGACCGCCGGGCGAGTGTCCCGGGCGGTCATGCGGCACGAAGACGACCCCGGCGGGGCGAGCGGGAATCATTCGAAAACCTTCATCGAAAGGAGGCCGACCGTGAGCATGACCAGGCGTGATCTGTTGGCAGGGGCCGCCGCGGCCGGCGCGTGGGCCGTGGGGAGCATGGTGCAGAGCGCGTCGGCGGCGGAACCCGGCAGCCCGGCCGGGCATTCTCCCAGGCGTCAGGCGGTGCTCAAGATCTCCGCCCAAGAAGGCGTCATCCCCGGCGAATCGCTGGCCGAGAAGCTCGACAGGATGGAAGCCTGGGGCATCGAGGGCCTGGAGGTCGGCGGCCGGGGTCTGCCGGCTCGCGTGGATGAGCTTCGCAAGGCGCTGCAGGGCCGGAACGTGAAGATCAGCGCCATCTGCGCGGGTTTCGAAGGCTGGCTTATCGCTTCGGATCCGCAGGTGCGCGAAAAAGCCTTCAACAGCATGAAGGAGATCCTCACGGCCGCCGGGGCCCTGGGGTCCACCGGTCTGATCATCGTTCCGGCCTTCAACCACCAGGAGTCGCTGCCTCATCGCGAGGCCCGCGTGCTGCTGACCGGCTTCCAGCGGGCCGACAAGCCCCGCCCCGAGGAGCCGCCGCTGCTGGCCAGACTGGGGGACCACGCGGCCGCCTGCGGGACCCGCATTCTGCTGGAACCGCTCAACCGGGAGGAATGCTACTTCCTCCGCACGGTCGCCGACGGGGCCTCGATGTGCCGCGATCTGAACCACCCCGGCATCGCCGTGATGGGGGACTTCTGGCACATGACCTGGGAGGAGACCAACGACATGGGCGCCTTCCTCAGCGCCGGCGATTGGCTCCACCATGTGCACATCGCAAGTCGACGGACCCGCAATACCCCCGGCGAGGACGGCGAGGCCGACAACTACGTGCTGGGGTTCAAGGGGCTCAAGGCCATCGGTTACCAGGACTACATCAGCTTCGAGTGCGGCGCCAAGGGCGACCGCGAGGTGGTCGTTCCGGCCGCGGTGAAGCTGATCCGCGACCAGTGGGCCCAGGCCTGACCGGATTGCGGCACCGACGACCCGGAGCCACCAGTCCTTCGAAGCATTATCGATCCTAAATGATTCGATGGTAGGGTTTTGCGATCATATCGGACCTTTTTGATACGATTTTGAGGGTTGTTCATGGGCGGTTGCGGCACGGTGTCCTAGAATCGGCCAGCCGGGTCAGGAGCGTCCGGCATCGGCGCCGGACGACCCGGTGTGAGCAGACAGGACCAGCCGGCGATGAAAAACCCGATTCCGCGCAGGGATTTCCTGCGACGAGTGGGAGGTGCGTTCGTCGGGGCCGCAGCCGTGCCGGTGCCGGCTTTCCTGGCGGCCTCGGTCGAGACTACCCGCGGCGAACCCGTTTCGACCGGCGGTTCACCCTCAGGAGATGCGAAGATGGCCTTCACGCTTCCCGACCTGCCGTATGGATTCAACGCCCTTGAGCCGTATATCGACGAGCAGACCATGCGCATCCACCACGGCAAGCACCATGCGGCATACATCACCAACGTGAACAAGGCACTGGAGCCGCATCCGGAGCTGGCCTCCAAAAGCATCGAGGACCTGCTGGCGGGCATCGACAAGGTTCCGCAGGACATCCGCCAGGCGGTGATCAACAACGGCGGGGGCCACGCCAACCACGCCCTGTTCTGGACGCTGATGGCTCCGGCGGGCAAGGGCGGCGGGGGAGAGCCGACCGGTGCCCTGGCCGACGCGATCAAGAGCACCTTCGGCGATCTGGCGAAGTTCAAGGAGACCTTCAACAAGAATGCGATTTCGCGTTTCGGTTCGGGCTGGTCCTGGCTGGTGGTGGACGGCTCGGGCAAGCTACAGGCCTATTCCACCGCCAACCAGGATTCGCCGCTCATGCAGGGGCACCGGCCGATCTTGGGCCTGGACGTGTGGGAACACGCCTACTACCTGAAGTATCAGAATCGTCGCCCGGAGTACGTGGACGCCTGGTGGAACGTGGTGAACTGGGCCCGGGCGGCCGAGCTGTTCGCAGGCAAGCGGTAGGCCGCGGGCGGAGGCATTTCCGGCAGGCCGGCGTTCGCGGGTTCTTGCGTGTTCGAGAGCCGGTGGCGGCCCTGCGCGGCGGTGAGACGTCGCGGGTGTCCGTTCGCCGTGCCGCCAGAACGGTATGCGCGCGGCTATAATCGGGCGCCATGAAGCCCGACGACAAGGTCTGTTACTGCTACAATGTCTCGCTCCGCAAGCTGCAGAACTTCGCCCGTCGCGAGCGTCCCGCCCATGCCAGCCGGATGTCCGAATGCCTGGGCGCCGGCACCGGGTGCGGCTGGTGCATTCCGATCCTCAGGCGCATCTGCGAAGCCGCCGGCGAGCAGCCGCCGGAGGCGATCAGCGACCTCTCGCCGGCCGAATACGCCGCCCGCCGCCGGGCGTACATCGCCGAGCAGAAACCGCGACACACGTTCGACTGAGGGCCGGCCCGCGTCAGGTTCCCAGCACGCGTCGGCGTGTCAGGCGGTCGATCAGCGGCACCAGCGTATTGGCGGCCAGAAGAGCCCAGAATGCATCGGCGGGGATGCCGGCCACGACGCGCAGCAGGATCGTCAGAACGCCGATGATCGCACCGAAGAACAGATGCCCCCAGGAGGTCAGCGGTGAGCTGCTGGGGTCGGGGGCCAGGATGAAGACCACGAACAACAGGGCGCCGGCGGTGAGGTGAAAGGCGATCCAGGCGGCGCCGACAGGCGCGTGATCGGCCGCCATGAGCCCCGGAAACCACGGGGCGTGCATTCCGTCCCCGACGCGGACGTGCACGGGCAGCACGGCCGCGGCGAGGGCCGCCGCGAGTACGGCCCCCAGCACCATGCGCCAGCGCAGGAATCCCCGCCAGGCCAGCAGCAGGCCGGCCGCGATGACCGCCAGCCCGCAGGCCTCGCCGACGGCTCCCCCGGCGGTGCCGGTCAGGGTGTCCCACCACGGCGGCAACAGATCTCGGATCAACGCGGCCATGGCGCCCGGGGCCGCTTCCCCCGGCGCGGCGCTCAGGACCGCGCGCAGGTGCTCGACAGGCGGGGTCAGCGTCCAGGCCTCCACGCCCGGGGGTGGAGGCGAGGACGCCCACGTGGCCAGCGGCGGCAGAGGCTCGGCCATCGCCAGATCGCCCCACAGCAGGCGTCCGCGGGCCAGCACCGGCCACCGCTCGGGCGTGAGTTCCTCGTGGTAAAGAACCTGCACGAACACCCGCCCCAGGGCCACGGGGTGCCAGAGGTAGTTGCCCAGACCGCCGGACATCGCCTGGCCGACGAGCACGGCGATCAGGGCGCCGGTGACCGGCACGCGCCAAGAAACGGTCGGCGGCAGGGTGCAGGCCAGCAGGATGCCCACCACCAGGGCGTGGCTCTCGGACCAGGAGCGGCTGCGTCCCGACAGGGCGTTGAACACCGACTCCAGAAGCAGCGCCGAGGCCGTGGAGATGGCCGCGACGCGCACCGCCTGCCAGCCGAACAGAACCACGCCGGCGGCCAGGGCCACGGCCGCGGCGGCCGAGAAGCTCATGGTGATCGGCAGCATTCCGGGAAGGCCCCGGATGAACGGAGGGGGCCCCAGGCGAAGCGTTCCGGCCGCAGGCAGGTAGTCGGAGCGAGCGTCCACGATCGGCGAGTCTCCTTGTTCGTATGCAGCCGCGGGGCCCGAGCCGGGCCTCGGGCTGCAGAGGGCGGCCTTCGTCGGCGCCGGGCCGATCTCATCGTCCGGACCGTCGGGCCGCGACCCATTGTCGCAGCGCCCCGGCCGCCGGAGCCAGTGGCAGGCTCGACGGACAGACATAGCTGCACAAGCCGCAGGCCAGGCAGGCTTCGGCGTGCAGCCGCAGGGCCTCCTGCCGCAGTTCCCGTTCGAACGCGTCCAGCAGCCGCTGCGGATCGAGGCCCACGGGGCAGTCCTCCTGGCACCAGCCGCAACGCACGCACGGGCCCGGATCGGGCACATGGTCGCCGGTCGAATCGAAGGCCAGAATGCCGGTGGTGCGCTGGGTGACGACCACCTCGGGGTCGTCGACCGCGATTCCGGTCATCGGCCCGCCTTCGACGAGGCGGACGACCGGCCGGCTGCATCCGACGCGGCGCAGGACCTCCGCCAGGGAGGTGCCGACGGGGATTCGATAGTGCCCGGGGCGGCGGACGGCCGGACCGGTTACCGTGACCACGGCCCGGGCGGCGGGGTATGGTTCTTCGGTCAGACCCAGCGCGCCGGCCAGAGCGACGGCGGCCTCGAGTTCCAGCACCAGCGTGCCGGCATCCTGGGGAACACCGCCGGGCGGTACCTCCCGTCCGGTGATCGAGAGGGTGAGCATCACCGGATGATGTTGCGGGTATCTGTCCGGCAGCACGGCCACGCGGACCGGCCTGCGAAGGGACAGACGGCGGGCGCGGCGTGCGAGGGCCTGATCGGCCGAGCTGATCGCCAGCCAGACGTGTCGGGTGGCCAGGGTCGCGTGGAGCCGTTCGGCGACCTGCAGTACCGGCTCGAGCATTCCGTTCAGCAGGAGTTCGCGGGTGGTGAGCATCGGTTCGCCGGGCAGAGCGTTGATCACCAGGTCCTGGATTCCGCGGCCCGCGGCGGCGCGCAGAAGGTTTCCCAGGCCGGGGTCGGGTCGGGCGTGGCCGGCCAGCCCGGCGGCTTCGGCGGCGGCGGCGATGTCGTTGACGCAGGCGGCCTCGGCGGCCGGGGCACCATCAGCGATCGGCCCGCCGGATTCCGGCCGCAGACGGACGGCCGGCACGTCGCGGGCCCGGGCGGTATCGACGACCTCGATGGCCAGGACGCGTCCGTCGGCGGGGCTGAGCACCGGCAGGGCCGCGGGATGCTCGGCTTTACCGAGCAGCTGGCCGCGGGCGACCGTTTGTCCGGGATCGACGCAGACCGTGGCCGGCCGGCCGTCGTGCTGGAGCATCGGCACGCGGAGTTCCGCCGGAAGCTCCAGGTCGATCAGCGGCCTGCCCCGCGTGCTGTCGTCGCGGCGCGGCAGGCTGATGCCTCCGGTCATTCGATGACGACGTCTGATCAGACCTGCCAGGTGAATGGTTCATCCTCCGTCCTGTCGGCGTCCGGGTCGCGGGTCGGGCCGCCGCTGCGGCGCTCATTGCAGGTCGTCGGCGATGGTCCCGCTCTGGCGGGCGATTTCCGCGGGCGACCATTCCTCGTCCGGCAGTTCGCGGGCCGCGCGGCCCTGCCGCCGGGCCTCGGCGTGGCGCCGCACGAGTTCCTCATGCGTGGCGAAGAATGCCAGGCTGCGGCCGCGGAACGCCTCGATCGACTCGAAGCCGTGACGGCGCATGAAGGCCGCGAGCCGCGCGCAGGCCGCGTGGATCATTCCGTAGCCGTGCTTCATGACGCCGGTGCAGATCTGGACGGTGTTGGCCCCGACGAGCAGGAACTGGGCGGCATCTTCGCCGCTTTCGATGCCACCGATGCCGCTGAGGCTGCGGCCGGGGAACTCGTCGCGGATCAGGCGGGCCAGTTCGACGTTCATCCGCAGGGCGATCGGACGGATGGCCTTTCCGGAGTAGCCGCCGGGTTCGGAGTAGCCCTGGACCGTGGGCTCGGGCCGCAGCGTCTCCAGATTGATGCCCATGACGCACAAGACGGTGTTGATGGCCGTCAGGCCATGGCATCCGGCCTGCAGAGCGGCGCGTCCGGGCTCGTCGATGCGGGTGATGTTGGGTGTCAGCTTGGCCCATACCGGCACGCGGGCGAACTCCATGACCCAGGCGCAGGTCCGGCCGACGAGTTCGGGGTCCTGGCCGACGGCCGAGCCCATGCGGCGTTCGGGCAGGCCGTGGGGGCAGGAGAGGTTCAGTTCCAGGGCATCCACGCCGGTTTCCTGCGTGCGGGTGACGATTTCCGCCCAGGCGTCGCGGCTGCACTCCTCGGTGATCGAGGCGATCAGCATGCGGTCGGGAAAGCGTTCCTTGAGCATGCGGAAATCGTCGAGCCAGGCCGCAAACGGCCGGTCGCTGATCAGTTCGATGTTCTCCCAGCCGTAGATCTCGCCGGAGGCCGGGTCGCGGAGCCGGGCGTAGCGCGGCGAGACGTTGATGATGCGGGCGGCGTCCAGGCAGGCGGTCTTGGTGACCACGCCGCCCCATCCCTCCTCGAAGGCCCGGGCGATGACGGCGCCGTGGGTGCTCGGCGGGCCCGAGCCGATCAGGAAGGGGTTCGGGAGCTTCAGGCCATCGACCGTGGTCGTCAGGTCCGGCACCGGGATCGTCTCCGCGTTTTCATCGCTGTCTTGCAGCCTTTTGACGCCGCTGCACGGGAAAGTCTAATGCTGCGGCGGGGCTACGGCCAACAGAGGGGGGATCGTGAGGGTTCCGGCGGCCATCCACGACCACTCCGGCGGGCCGCAAGAGTCTCTTTCGCCCCTCAGGCCGCACGGAGGGCCCCGCTCCGTCGGGGCCGCGGAGAAAGGTCGCGCGAACGAACGGATTGGGGACGCGGCGCAGCGCGGAATCGCGGACGCGACGGAGCGCGTCCCTCCGGGGCCGCGAAACCGGACGCGGCGCAGCGCGGAATCGCGGACGCGACGGAGCGCGTCCCTCCGGGGGCGCGAAACTTCACACTTGAGACTTCATCTGGAGGGCCCCGCTCCGTCGGGGCCGCGGAGAAAGGTCGCGCGAACGAACGGATTGGGGACGCGACGGAGCGCGGAATAGCGGACGTGACGGAGCGCGTCCCTCCGGGGCC
>CALLOB010000063.1 GCA_938005315.1 uncultured Phycisphaerae bacterium | reverse complement strand
TTCAGCGGCGACTGGCCGGACGCTTTCGGGGCCCTGGGCAATCCCGGCACGCACTTCGCCCTGGCCGGGGCCTGGTACCTGGTCGGGCAGCAACTGCCGGACGCCAAAACCTACCAGGTGGGAAAACAGCTGTTCAGTGTGCTGACCATCACCGGGCTGACCACCATGCTCGGCAAGGTCGCCGCCTGGGACGACTCGCCCAACGGCGAGTGGGGCGCCTGGCCCTCGGGCCATGTGTCCAGCACGATGGCCATGGCCACGGTGCTGAACCGGGCATATGGTCCGCTTGCCGGTGTCCCGATGTTCGGACTGACGGCCCTGGTGGGCATCGAGCGACTGCAGGACGGCGAGCATTACTTCTCCGACGTGATCGCCGGGGCCGCCATCGGCTGGGTGGTGGCCGAGACGGTCATGAAGGAGCGCAGCCCCGAGGTCTTCGGCGGCCGGATCATCCCGTACGTGGATCCCGCCGGGGGCGCCGGCTTGGCGTGGCTCAAGCCTCTGGGGCAGTAATCGATCCGGGCCGGGAGCCTTCCACGTGGACGAACAGCTCAAGAGTGCCGTCAGCCGCCCGCTGGGCCAGGTCCCCAGCGGATGCTACGTCCTGACGACCGTTCACGGGGACCGGGCCGGCGGCATCCTGGTTTCCTGGGTCCAGCAGGCCTCTTTCGAGCCCCCGATGGTGACCGTGGCGATCCGGCAGGGCCGTCCCATTGCGGCCCTGGTGGAGTCATCGGGCGGTTTCGTGCTCAATCAGGTGCCGGAGAACCCCCTGCCCCTCTTTCGCCACTTCGGGCGGGGATTCGAACTCGATCAGCCGGCCTTCGAGGGACTGAAGACGGAACCGGACCCGCACGGCGTGGTCTTGCGCGACTGCCAGAGTTTCCTGGCCTGCCGGGTCGTGCAGACGGTGGACTGCGGCGACCACCGGCTCTACGTGGCGGAGGTGGTCGGCGGGCGCAGCCGCAGCGACGCCCGTCCTTACGTCCATCTTCGGTCCAACGGCTTCAACTACTGAGCCGTCGCGGGTCAAGCGGCGTCGGCGGGACAGTCCCGGTCTTATGGTTCCCGCCGCCGCCACAGGCGGGCCGACCCTCCCTGTGCCGGCGTCACGTTGGCAAGCTGCCGCATCTTCCTGTGCGGCAAGAGGTAGCAAGCCCGGGGCACGGATCGTGGTCCCGGGAATGAGCTTATCCGGCCGCCCGGGCGGGACGATACACCCGCTGGAGGTGTGCGCGTGCCCCGCGGGCCGAGCGTCTTTGAAATCCTGGTCCGTGAGCCCAACCCCGCAGCAGACGCCGCCCTGGTCGCGGCGCTGGACGGCGCGGACCTGGTAACCGCCGCGTCCATCGTTCAGACCCTGCTGTTGCGCGACACGCCGGGAGCCATCCGTGGACTGGTGGAGTCTTTTCACCTCCTCGACGAGGTTCTTCGCCAGGAATTGGTGGCCGAGTCGGAAAGGCTTTTCGTCGCCCTGAGGCCGGTCGCCCAGTCGCGCCAGGAGCAATCGCGGTTGAATGTGCTGGAGGTCATCCGCCGGGGGGCGATCTACCGGGCGGCCTATCTGGCCGACGCCCTGCTGCGGGATCCGATACCGACCGTGCGCAGGGCCGCCGCCGAGACCATCTGCGCACTGGCCGAGCGTCTTCTGAGGACCCGTCCCGTGCCGCAGGAGGACGGCCCCGAGGGCACGCCGTCCGCCGAGGCGCTCGCCGGGCTCATGGAGCAGATGGAGTCCTTCAACGAGGACCGCCGACAGGTGGCCGGAGCGATCGAGACCGGGGTGCTGTGCTACGAGACCCACCTGGAAGCCCGGATCGTCGAGGCGGCGTTGTGGTTTGTCGATGAGATGGGACCGAAGTTCTGGTCGCTGATCTCCGCGCCGGGCAACCGTATTGCCGGAATCATCGTTTCCCTGCTGGCCGGCGCGCCGGACCCGCGCCTGGCGTCGTTCGCGATGCAGGCGCTGAACTACGCGGAGCTGCGCCCCCACGTGGCCCGCCTGCTGGGCAACTGCCGGGACCCGGCGTTCCTGGCCGAGTGGGCGCGCCAGTCGTGGCGGATGGTGTCCCCCAGGATCGCCCGCGGCATGGCCGGCATTCGCGAGTTGGCCTGCGTGTCCGAGGAAAGCCTGGAGCTGGTCAACCTGCCGCCCGAGCTACAGCGGCACGTGCCCAGGTGGCTGATGGCCACGGGTCTGACCGCACGTCAGAAGACGCAGGTGCTGCACGCGCTGTGCGAATGCGGCGAGGCCCTTGGCCGCGTGGCCGCAGTGTGGGCGGCGACCCGCGGGCCGGATGAGTTCACTCCGCTGCTGCGCCTCCTGATCGACGCCGACGACGAGGTCGTCGCCCGGATTGCGCGGCGGGAACTGGCCCGACGCCGCCCTCTGGAGGTCACGCTGCAGGCGGTCCTGGCCGACAGGCCCGGCGCAGAGGCGACCGGACAGCGTCCGTCCCTCCCGCCGGTGTCGTTCGAAAGCTACTGGCATGCGTTCGACTGCATGACCGATCCGGAACGCGTGACCTACGGCCGGCGGATGATCGCCCGCACGCCGATGGCCACGGCTCTGCTGCGGCGTCAGCTGGCCTCTCGCAACGCCGATGACCGGCTTCGCGCCATCCGCATCATCGCGCTGATGAACATGCCGACGAGCTTCGAGGATGACCTCTATCAGCTCGGCCGGGACAGCGACCCGAAGGTACGCAGCGCGGCCGTGGCGGCGCTGGGGCGTCTGGAAAGCCGCACGTCGCGACGGATCGTCAACGACGCGCTTCACGACATCGACCGGAGAGTCGAGGCCAACGCCGTGGAGGCCGTCGCGCAGCGGCGTGACGACGACGAGGTCCTTCGCGCGCTGCTTCCAAAGCTGGCTTCGCCGGACAACCGGGTGCGGGCCAACGCGATCAAGGCCCTGCTGCAGCTGCGCGTTCGCGACGCGGCTGAAACGCTGCTGCGCATGCTGGCCGACGAGAACCGCATGCACCGAATCAGCGCCCTGTGGCTGATCGAGCGGATGAGGTTGTTCCCGCTGGCGGCGCGGGTGCTGAACGTGGCTCAGGAGGACCGCGATCCCCAGGTCCGACAGCGGGCCCGTCAGCTGGCGTCGGAACTCGGGCGGTCGGGGTCTCGACCTTCCGGCGAGCCGGCGGTTGTCGGGGAGTCGCCGGCATGAACACTCCACTGGCCCAGGTCATACCGGAACGGCTGCAGAACCTGGACTCACTGCACCAGCGGTTCAGCACGCCGGTGCCGGGAATCCTCTACGACATCCTGCTGGTGCTCTCGCTGCTGACGCTGGTGCTGGCGGTGGTCTCGTTGCTTGGGCGCGTCCAGCGCCGGTACAGAACCCGGGAACTGCTGCCCCAGCCGATCGTGGTGTTTCGCCGAGTCTCCGCCGGAATGGGGCTGAGCTGGCTCGATCGCTTCTGGCTGTGGCGGCTGGCGGTGGTCACGGGCTGTGCCCACCCCACCGTGCTTCTGATCTCCGCGGTCCACTTCGACGCCGCCCTGACATCTTACGCGTCCAGGAGCGGCCTGTTGGCCGCCCGGGCTCTGGCATTGCCCCGCCTGGAGGCGGTCCGAGGACGCCTTTTCGGGGGGAGCGATCTCCCCCCGTCTCCGGTCGCCGGACCCGCCCGATGAGGACTCTGCGTCCCGGAGTGCGTCCGGCCGCCGCCGTTCCATTTCCCTGACGTAATCAAAACCGGTTCAAATCAATACTTTCAGATCTCCTGATGCGTTTTTCCGCTTGAGCACCGGCTGAACGTGGATGTCATGCAGGCATCGCAGCAACCACCCGCGGCCCGGGGCTTGAGACCCGTTGTATACGCGCCGCCGGGCGAATGAATCCCCATTTCGGGGGGCTCACACATGCACGGACCGAAGAACGCCGGCGAGGACGCCGGCATCGGCTTTCCTGGCCCCGAACCGCCGCCGTCAAGTTCGGGCGGCTGGCGGCCTGCTTCTGGCACATGCTGGTGCGCAAACGGCTGGCCGTGGCGATGGCCTCGCTGCTGTGGCTTCTCTGGCGCAGCGGAAGCCAGCCAAGGCGCATCAGCTATCCCGGCCAGCAGGTCGCGCTTCTGAACGTCGGTGCGTTCATGGCAGACCTGGTGCCGGCGCTGTTCCTGGCCCGGCGCATAGCCTGCCCGCGGGCCGCGGCCCGAGTGGCCGGCGTCCGGCGGCAGTTGCTGCTCGGCGGGTTCATGACCGTGTCGGCCTACCTGGGAATCGAGACCTACCAGTTCGCCGCAACCCCGGCGGCTCCGCAGTGGCCTGTGCTGTCCGACGCGCCGGGCGACCCGCCGCAGGCCATCGTCGCCATCCACCGGCGCGACCCCCAGGGTACGTCCTACACCGTCGCCGAGATCGAGGCCATGGTCCGCCAGGCCGTAGCCCTGTCCGGCGGCATGGCCGACCTGATGACCGACAAGAACTCCGACGGGCAGATCCAAGTGGTGATCAAGCCCAACCTGGTGCAGAGCAAGTGGTCCGGAACCAGCGGGGTGGTCACCGACCCGCGAGTCGTGGCCGCGGTCGTGAAGATCGCCAGGGAGTCCGGCGCCGGCAAGGTCACCGTGGCCGAGGGCACGGCCGACGGCGACGGGCGGAACTCCACCTGGACGGCCTTCCGCAACGCCGGTTACGACGCCAACTCCGACCGCAAGTTCGATTACGACACCAGCGTGGACCTGTTCGACCTCAACGACTCCGGGGGCACCAACCAGACCGATCCGAACAAGGTGACACTGGTGACGATCTCCAGCGGCGTGATCCGCACGCAGTACTGGGTTCCGAACATCCTGCTCTCGTGCGACGTGCTGATCAACGTGCCGACCTTCAAGAACCATTTCAACGGCACCGTCACGCTTTCGCTGAAGAACCGGGTGGGGTGCGCGCCCAACGACATCTACCACTACCCCGGCCTGAGCTTCACCAAGTGGGCCCTGGTGCATTCGGTCACCTCGGGCTTCCCGTGCACGGTGGCCCCCTGCCCCAGCGCCGAGAACGACATCGTGCATCGCACGCTCGTGGACCTCAACCTGATCCGCCCGCAGGAACTGGCGGTCATCGACGCTCTGATCGGCGTGACCAACGGCCCGAACAACGACCCGCCGACCTATCCCAGCCCCCGGATGCGGATGATCGTCGCGGGGCGCGATTCCCTGGCGGTGGACACGGTCTGCACGCTGGCCATGGCCTACGACCCCGACCAGGTCCCGCAGCTGGCCTGGGCCGCGAGCACCGGGGCCCTGGGCACCAGGGACCGCCGGTACATCACCGTGCTGGGAGATCACGTTGCCCAGGTGCGCTACAGCTTCCCCGAGGGCTACGGCGGCACCACCCCGGCGGTGCGCTGCGACCTGGCCCCGCCATGGATCGGCGGCATGACGCCGGCCGAGGGTCAGCAGGTCTTCGGCGTGGTGCCCGTTGCGGTTTCCGGCGTCGGCGACAACGTCGCGGCCATCAAGGCGGAGCTGTACGTGGACGGGGTCTACCAGGCGACTGACGCCGCGGCCCCGTTCTCCTTCGAATGGGACACCACCGGCCTGCCCGACGGCCCCCACACGATCACCGTGACGGTCTACGGCGCCGCGGATCCCGAGATATTCGATTCGAGGCCTGCTCGGCAGCGCCGGCGGTGCCCTACGATCCGGACGAGCTGCCGCCGGGCTGCGACCTGCAACCGGACACCCTTGGCCGCATCGCCGCCGACTTCGACGCCGACGGCGCCGTCGGCCCGCGGGATTTCGCGGTTCTGCAGCGGTGCTACGGCGACCCGGAGTATCCGCAGGCCCCGGACTGTGCGGACGGACCCCGGCCGGCCCGCGGCAGACGAGCGGCCCGCAGGGCGGGTGCCAGAGGCGCCCGCGGGACTCCGGTCAGCCCTGCATCCGACGGATCAGATCGCTGGAGGAGTGGGCCTTCGGGTCGCCCACATTGGCCAGGCGGATGCCCAGGCGCACGAGGGTCGCCCACTCCGGGAGGTTTTGCAGGGTGTAGTCGGGCCCCTTGGCATGGACGTGAGGGCGCACCAGTTCGAGCAGCGCGTCGCAGGTCGGCTCGTCGAAGCTCGTGACCAGCGTCACCCCGCGAATCGCGGCCACGATCTCCATCCTCTCGGCCAGGGGCTGCAGCGGGCGGTCCGGGCTCTTGTACGCCCTGATCGAGGCGTCGCTGTTGACCGCCACGATCAGTGCGTCTCCTTCGGCCGCCGCCCCCAGCAGGTAACGGATGTGGCCGACATGGAGGATGTCAAAGGCCCCGTTGGCGAACACGATCGTGCGACCGGCGGCGCGAAGCTCGCCGGCGGCGCGGGCCAGCTCGCCGCGGTCCAGGATGATCCGCGCGGTCAAGGTCCGTCCTCCCCGGCGCGGACGATCGATGCCCGCAGTTCTTCGGGCGAAGCGGTGGCGGCGCCCGCCTTCATGACCACCACGGCTCCGGCGTGATTGGCCAGCCGTGCGGCGGTCAGGACGTCGCAGCCGGCGGCCAGGCCGGCAGCCAGCGCCGCCGCGACCGAGTCGCCCGCGCCGGTGAGATCGACGATCTGGTCGGAACCGACCGCCGGAATCCGCGTCACCGCTCCGGCCCGGCTGACTACCATGCCCTTGTTACCCATCGTGAGCACGACCGCCCCCACCCGCAGACGCGCGGCCAGTTCGACGGCCAGGGCCCCTTCATCGAGCGCGCAGAAACCCAGCCGCGCGGCGGCCGACCGGGCCTCCTCCTCGTTGGGCTTGAGCACCGTCAGGCCGCCGAAGGAGATCAGGTCCCAGCGGGAATCGGCCACCACCGGTTTGCGCGTCGCGACCGTCCGCATCAGCTCGCGCAGCGGTTCGTTGAACGCCCCGTAGCCGTAATCGCTGACCACCCACGCGTCCACGTCGCCGTCCACGCGGGTGACGCCTTCGGCCAGCCTCGCGATGATTTTCTCGTCAGGGGGCTCGGGCGGCTGGCGGTCGAGCCGGAGCACCTGCTGCCGCATGGTGAGCCTCGCTCCGGCGATGAAGCGGGTCTTGCTGATCGTCGACCGCCCGGGGGTTTCGATGACCTGGTCGCAGTGTACCGCCCCCCGGGATTCATTCCGCCGGAGGCTGTCGATCAGGCGCCGACCGGGATCGTCGTCCCCCACCAGTCCCACCAGGCGGACCGAACTCCCCAGGGCAGCCAGGTTGGCCGCCACGTTGGCAGCCCCGCCGGGGCGCAGCCAGTCGAACTCATGGCGGACGATGAGCACGGGTGCCTCGCGCGAGACGCGCTCGGTCAGCCCGCTGACGTACAGGTCCGCCACGAGGTCGCCGATCACCCCGACGCGGGTCCCCTCCAGCCGGTCGATCGCTTCACTCAGACGCATGTACGCGGGCCCTCGTCGGGCGATAATCGATCGCGTGGACGGCACGCTCACCAACCGGCGGCCCGCAGACTCGCGACCCCGTTCAGAAGGTTACGGGCGGCCATGAGCACCATCTGACTGTCGATGCGGGTCATGCAGCGGTGATCCAGCGGACAATGTCGCTTCATGCACGGCCCGCAGTCCACCTGCACCATGACGGTCCGCTCACGCGGGCTGGCGGTCTCGGTCCATCGCGGGTCGGTCGGGCCGAAGATGGTCACGACCGGCGTGCCGAAGGCGTTGGCGAAATGGCGCGGACCGGTGTCGTTGGTGATCAGCAGGGCGGCGCGCCGCAGCAGGGCCTTCATCGGCCCCAGGCCCAGCACAGGGTCGTCCAGCACCACCGCCGGCTCCCGCATGCGGCTGGCCACATCGCGGGCGATCTGCGTCTCCTTCGGACCGCAAGCGATGAACACCGCCGCCCCGTGCCCGCGAACCAGCGCGTCGCCGACTTCGGCGAAGCGGTCCGGCAACCAGCACTTGGCCGGACCGAAGGAGGCCCCGGGGTTGAGCACCGCGATCGGTCTGCCCCCATCGGCGCCGGCCCGGGCAATGACGCGGTCGGCCTCGGCCTCCTCCGCGGCTGTGGTGAACAGTTCGGGCTGCTCACCGCATTCCCGGCAACCCAGATACCGGGCCACGGCGTTGTAGTAGCGGGTCATGGCCACCGGGACGAACCGGCCGTCCACCTTGAGCGGCAGGAGCTTGTCCGTAAGCAGCAGTCCCCGCCCGTCGCGGTCGTAGCCGATCCGCCTCCGCACTCCCGCCAGCCTGGCCAGCAGCGCCGAGCGGAAGGAGTTGGTCAGCAACACCGCCCAGTCGAACCTCCGGTCCCGAAGCTCGCCGGCCAGCCCCAGGAAACCGCGGTGTCGCTCCGGCCGGCTCTGGGCCGCGAACCGGGCCGGCCAGAACACCGTTTCGTCCGCCCACGGCGAGCCGCTGAGCACCTCCGCCAGCGGTCGCTTGAGCAGAAAGGTGATTCTCGCCGACGGACAGCGCTCCCGGATCGCCCGCAGTGCCGGCGTCGCCAGGACCACGTCGCCGACCCAGTTCGGAAGAACCACCAGCACCCGTTCCGGCTGTTCCTGTGCAGGCGTCAACGGAGCAGGAATACCTGCGATGCCCGGCTTATAGCTCTCAGGCGATGAAAAAGGCGACATGGGCGTCTATTGTAGCGCCGGCCGCACGGCGACTCAACTGGATGCGACGGAATCCGGGACCGGCTTGTCTTTCCCTGCTCCCGGACACTGCGAGGCAGCGGCTCCGGCCTGGCGAACAAGGCCCGCCAGACGCCGGATGCGCGCGGCGAGAGCCGCTGGCGCCCCCGCATCGCCACACGGCCCCGGCGGGGTCAGAACGCCAGGCTGCTCAGCAGTCGTGGAAAACGCCATCGCCCCCTGCCTCGCGTCTGCAGACCCGCCGGGCGGTCGCCGGGATCCGGGCACCTGTGGGGTGGAAGCAACTGCGCGGCGAGCCCGGCGCGGCAGTTTGCCCAGGAACGCGCTCCAGGTCTGCCTCTCAGCGGCCGCCCGATCCAGCATCGCGCCCAGCGAGCCGGCTTCCCGGCGAAAGGCCTCTTCCAGCCGGGTGGCCTGCCCGATCAGCAGCTGCAGTTCGCCGGCGGCCGTGCGGCTGGCGTCGATGAGCTTGCGTTGTTCAGCGGCCAGAGACGCAGCCCCGCTGTGCCACTGGGCACCCAGCTCGTTGAGCTGCCGGGCGGCTTGAGCCGCCTGGCTGGCCGCCTGAGCTGCCTCGGCAGCGGCCTTCTCGGCGGCGGAGGTCTGCTGCCCTGCGGCTTTCCCGGCCGATCCGGCCTGGCCAATCAGCGTTTCGAAGCCCTGCATCCGCCGCCCGATTTCCTCAACCTGGCTGTTGAAATGCTCGGCCAACTGCTGGGCGCGGCCGACACGCTCCATCAGCCCTCTGGTGGCGGCCTCAGTGAGGTTCAGGACGTCTTGAAGGGCCGCCGTCCGCGATTCCATGGATTTGTTCAAGTCTTTTGCCGCGCCTATCTTAAGCTCAAGCTGGGCAGATAACGCCGCGGCCTCCTGGTTCAGCGCGGATAGCTGGGTGGACTGAGCCCGGGCCTGCTGGAGTACGACTTGGGGCCGGCAGCAAAGCTCATCGAGACGAGCCCCGGCGGCGCGAATCATCTCCACGAGTTGCCCGGTCCGGGCCGACAGCAGCTGGATGTCCGGGAGAGCATTCGTTTCTGAAGCGTTGCCGCCAGGTGGTTCAGGGTTGTCTTTCATTTCTTAAGTCATTTATCAGCAATCAGTTATGAATCAAGAGAGTCATTCCTCGCCGTACCGGCCCCTTCGGCGGCGGTACAGGTGGCCACGCTGCGGCCAGCGTGGATCGACCCATAGCTGTCGCCTCTGTTGTCTATCGGTCCCATAAGTCGGCGACTGAAGTTGACGCCCCGACTGCCTGTGGCGGGGTATCAAAGGCTCCAGCTGAGGCATTGCGGCCGACCGTGGCCGAGGTATAATGCGCGGCTCGGCAATGAGTCCCGGGCAAGGGGCGGCCAGCGAAGCGGCCGGAGCCTGCGAGAGGCACGGTAGTTCGCGCCGCCGGCCCGCAGCAGCGACCGTGCGGTATTTCCACGACGAGCGGGAGGTGTGGCGATGTCGCGAATCTGTTATTTTACTGGCAAGAAGACAACCAGCGGCAGGTCTTACGCCCGGCGCGGCAAAGCCAAGTATCTCGGCGGCGTGGGCCGGAAGGTGACCGGCAAGACCAAGCGAAAGTTCAAGCCCAACGTCCAGAAGGTGCGGGCCTTGATCGACGGCAAGGTCGTCCGCGTGCGAGCGAGCGCCAAGGCGATCCGCAACGGCCTGGTGGTCAAGCCGTTCAAGCGGGACTGGAAGCCCGAATCGCCTAAAACCGAGTGAACCGCCGTCTCCGGAGGCGGTGAACCTGCGGCGCGTGTTCCCGTTCAACCCCTGCGATCGGCATGTTCACCTCGCGTCCGTCTCTTTCAGGACGATCTCGGTGATCGCCGCCGCACGACTGTTGGGATCCAGCGTCTCGACCAGCACGCGAATCCTCTGCCGAGGCTCATCGCCGCAGGGCACAGTGCATGACAGCGACCGAGGCGAGGCCTCGAAACCCCCGATCGCGTTCCACGTAGCGTCCGATTCGTTCCACTCCTCGAGCCGGCCCGCGCAGGGCAACGGGACATCGATGATCACAGCGGCCAGCCTTCGGGGTTCGGGCAGCTTGATATCAATCCACTGCGGCATGGAGAACCCCGGCATGGAAACCCAGGCGGTGTTGGGATCGCCGTCGACGGCCATGAGGCCGGGTTCGGCCTCGCTGCTGGCCCGGACGCGGGCGTCGTTGCGGTAGGCGAGGGCGTCCGGGCAGGGTCGGACGGGCATGAGATCATCGGCCACCAGCCCGGGAAGGCGACGAAGCGGCCCGGGGGCGTCGCCGATCTCCACCCGGCTTTCGCCGGCAGGAACATCCAGCGCGACCATTCCAGCGATGCGCGCGGCCTTGACCGGTTGTCCGTCAAGGTGAACGTAGTCGGCGGGCTCCTCGACGGCGAACTGCACCCGGGCCGGTTCCGACGTGCGAAGATGGGCCCGCAGCGGGGAAGCGAACTCGATGGCCGCATCAAGCGTGTGCGTGGAGCGGAACAGTTCGCGTCCTTCAAGGGTCAGCCGGTTGCCGCCCAGAATCACCGCGTGGCAACGGCTTCGCCTTCCGGCTTCCTCCCAGACGGCCACCAGCCGGGCGTCGGGAGCGCTGTGTCCGGCGGCCTCCCGGCCGGTGCGCAGCATCATCCGGCAGTCCGGTCCGATTCGTGTGAGGCGTCGTCTTGAGGGCCCTTCGGTCTCCACCAGCGGCGGGCCGGCTCCCGGCGGGGCGATTTCCGGCCAGTGGCAGACGGTGAGGAAAGCCTGCCTTTCCACCGGTTCACGGGTGTTCCAGCGCACGTACTTGCGCGCGAGCGTGCCCTGGAATCCGTCGGTCATCACCGGCTCAAGCAACCCGTCGGCGGCAACGCGGACCACGGCCCGGCCGGTACGTCCAATGACCAGCTCGCCGTCGGGCGAGAGACTGAACTCATCGCCGGGATGCAGCAGCAAATCGAAGCGTCGCGGCCCGATCCCGATCAGTTCGTCAGCCACCACCACGACGCCGCCAGGCAGCAGGACCAAATCGCGGATCCAGCTTTGCAGAGCATCGGGATAGGCCGCGGCGAGCTGGCCGGAGGCCGCCGCAAGGCGGGACGTGGCCAGGGCGCTCTGCAGCCTGCCGTCAGCGCGGGTCTGGCCGCGATCATCGACCAGCACGACGTTGTGGCCGTGCGTTCGGGCGGCGTACCGGTCGTACACGTCGCTGCCGTAGGGGGCGACACCGGAATCGATCAGCGACGGTCCGCCGGGTCCGAAGAGCACGAACTGCCCGAGGTCGTGGTGGCCGCGGTTCTGATGGAACTTGATGGCGGCCATGGGCGAAGACGGCGACCACCCGGCCCGCAGCACCACCTGCCCGATACCCGGGAACACCGCCATGGGCACATCCGGCGAGGGCGGTTTCTCGGGAACGGTGTCGTCGTGCCACAGCAGCGACCGCACCGACGTCGGTGCCGGCACCGTGCGGCGATAAAGCCAGGCAGCCAGGCCGTCGCGGCGATGCTTCATCATCGCGGTGCAGACCTGTTCGAGGCGCGGACCGGGCCCGCTGTCGCCGAAGTCCACCATGGCCGTGCGGACGTTGCCGCCGGCTTCGTCGGGCCAGGACATGGTGCTGAACGCGGGATGCTCGAGCAGGTTGGCCGGCACATACCGGAAAATGTCCTCGCCGGTGAGCCGCTGGAGTGCATCCCCGAAGGCGGCCACATAGATCATGGCGTAATGCATGTAGCCGATGCTTTCCTTGTAGCCGCCGCAGGGCCCGAAGTTCGGTTCCGACGGACCGATGACGGGAATTGGCGTCGGCCGGTTGCGGGCGTAGGGGTTGTCGACGAACCAGTCACCGCCGCGATCCAGGAGCCACGCGCGGGTGCGGTCCCGGGCCAGCCGGACCCATTCGGCGGCCTCGGGATGCTCACCGAGCAGGGCCAGCGCGCCGATCCCGGCCGATCCGGTGCAGACCATGACCCAGTTGCCGGTCGGGGTCTGATGGCGAGGCAGGCGTGAGGCCGAGACCGGATCCACCCAGTCGCGGATCAGCGGGCGGACACCCTTCTCGGCCAGGGCCTCGCGGACCTCGCGTCGCTGCGTGTCGTCCAGAAAGGGATAGAGCATGTCGTAGCCGGTGGCCACCGCGACGGTCATCATCGCGGTCTCCAGCGCCGAGGTCCACGGTGGATCGAAGTACGCCCGGTCGTCGAACAGCGGGCCCAGCCAGCGCCGATACCCGCAGGCGGTCATGAGCATGCGGACGCCCTGGTCGGCGAAGCGGCGCTCGCCGGTCACCGCGGCGGCAAAGGCGACGTTGAGCAGGTGGCGGTGGTACCAGTTGGCCGCCAGGCTGTAGTTGCCGTGCTGGCCTGCGCCGCTGCGGGCGTAGCTCTCATCCGGCGGGTCCACCTCCAGGGCCTGGCGTGCGGCGTTCAACAGGTAGCGCCACCCCATGCCCAAAGCCTCGGAACGCGCCGCCCGCTCGCAGAAGGCCGGAATCTCGGTTGACCGGATCAACAGACGCGGCGGTTGACCCGCCCGGGACGTATCGGGTCGGTCCGGCCCGCGGTCGGACACGAAGAAGACCCGGTGATTGGCCGGGGGCGTCCAGTCGCCGTCCTCGCCGGCGCAGAACGCACGCCAGTACCAGCGGCCGACGGTCAGAGGTTCGCCCGGGCTGTCCACGAACACCACCGGCGTGATACCGCCGTCGTCCTCGACACGGGCCTGCTGGGAAACCCGGGCTTCAGCGAACGACTCGTCGGGGGCGATCTCGATCCGGTACCGCTTTGCGCCGTAGCGGCCGTTCAGCCGGAAGACCGGCCGGGTTTCGCCGATGGTCTCGTAGTCCGAGGGCCAGACCGGCAGCGGCGGCCGCAGAACGATCCCGGCCGGAGACGATGCGGTGGCCGGCGCCCCGGTCGCGGCTTTTCCCGCCGGAGTAAGCAGCGTGATGGCACACACGGCCACCAGCCGGGCCGCCCACGGTCGGAGGACCCGGACACACGGACGCGCAAGCTTCGCCGGACGTTGACCTCTGGTGAACGTGTTGATCACGGCGCAACCTCCGCCTCTACCGGCCGACTCTGTACACGCGACTGCTCAGAAGCCGCACCGGGCCGATCAAACCCGAGGGCTGCAGCGGGGAGTCCTTGCGATAATGCCGCCAGGTCGCGAACGTCAGCCGCCCGGTGGGGCTTGGCCGACCCTCCAGGAGCCAGGCCGGCCATTCCCTGATCTGCGAACCCTCCACGGTGCAGTCGTCCGGGAGCTGCTCGTCGCCGATCAGGCGGTTGGGCCAGAGATTGACCACCTCGATCTCCAGGTCGTTGGCGCCGGGGCGGGCGGCATCGGTGATGTCGGCGACGAACGGAGGGTTCCACAGCACGCCGATCGGACGGGCATTGAGCCTGACCTCGGCCAGAACGCAGACCCGCCCGAGATCCAGATACAACCGCCGGTCGGGGCCCAGGCGCTCGGCGGGCACATCGATCGTCGCACGGTACATCCCGGCACCGGAGAAATACCGCACGCCAGGATCGGGGTGCTCGGTCCAGCAGACCAGGCGGTCCAGGGTCACGCGCGGCGGGGCTCCGCGGCCCGGCTGAAAGGTCAGCTCCCAGGGACACATGAGCGTCATCGGATCGGGCACGTCGCGTGCATCCAGCCGCGACACGGCCCCGGAGGCGGTCCTGACCTCGTAAACCCCCGGCTGCGCGACCTCGATGACCGGCCGGCCGTCGGCGTCGCAGCCGACCTGGACGCCCGGATCGCGAGCTTCCCTGCCGATCAGCGTGATCGACCCCCCGTCCACGCACGATGTCGTTTCCCGGCGGCCATCGACGGTGTAGTCGACGTGCAGGGTCTTGACCACGAGGAAAGCCGGGGCGGCGCCGCGGGTGACGGCGTCGTAAGGGAAACTGCGCCGCCCGGTCGCGACCAGATGACGCAGGCGATCGGTGAAGTCCAGCGTGCGGCCCGCGTCACCCGGCGGTCCGTAGACGGCCTTTTCGACGGTGATCACGGCGGGGTTTTCGTTGAATTCGACGACATCCTCGTCCAGACCGGTGATCGAGAACGGCCGGCCCTCGATGACGTACTCGACGACGAGCGTCTTGACGGTCCCCGGTGCCGGGTCGCCGTCGACGGCCAGGGTGGACACCACGAACCGTCGCCGCCCCTCATCGGCCAGTCGCTGCACCCGGTCGCGCACGTCGCGGCAACGCGCCGGGTCGTCGAGCACGCCATAGACCGCCCGCTTCACTAGCGCGTTCAGGCCGGACCGGGAGGCCCGCAGAAGGGGGTGGCCGCCGCGGGCAACCTCGGCCACGGGGTCGAAGGCGTCGTCCTGGTTGCGGAACACCACGAAGATCGATCCCCCCGCCTCCAGCCGCAGGGGCAGCGTGGTCCGCTCGCCTTCGCAGGCATACATCGCGGCGGGAACAATGCGGCCGGTCATGGGATCCCAGAGCTCGGGGCGGCGGCCGCCGACTCGGAAACCAGCCACCGTCGCCACCGCATGGGTTTCGGGATTTGCGACGAAGTAGACGTCGTCGGAGCCGATCCGGCGGTGGATGTACTGCAGGCCGTCCTCGCACTCGAAGTCCGGCGGCAGATTCAGGGCGGAAAGCACTTCTCCCAGCGGCTTTCCGCTGATCACGCATCCCTGGCCGACGGCCCGTCCGCCGCCGTCCGGAGTCCACAGCCGGTCCGCGAGCCGGCGCACCTCGGCGTCGCAATCCGGGTAGCCCTCGAGGCTCGGCGAAGCGGTCGGCCGCGAGCCGACCACCGTGGCTCCCGCTTCGACCAGTTCCCCGATGCGCCGCAGCAGACCGGGAGTCATGCTGTCGCCCGACGGCAGGACCAGCAGCCGGTAGCTCATGCCGTCCGGCAGCACCAGCCGGCCGTCGCGGACACTCATCCGCTCCAACACCGTCTCGGCGGTGCAGCCGTCGAAGTCGTAGCCCGGCGGTATCGCCGGCCGCAGGTGTTCTCTCGGCGGCAGATCGCTCGGCGCATCCTCTCCGCACAGCCAGGCGATGTCGGCCACGAAAAGCCCGCGTTGCAGCAGCGCCTGGCAGCGGGCGAGGTAGTCCAGCCAGGGTCCGGACTTGTCCCACCAGGTACTGGTGCGTTCGAAGTGGATCCCCCAGGGGCCCATGGTCATGCCGGGCACGCGGTCCAGCCAGGGCTGGGCGGCGTAGCGGTGGATCACGAAGCGGTTGACACCGAGGCAGAAGGCCCGGTCGCCGAGCGGCTTCAGCGCCGCGGGATGATCCTGCCACCTGCCGACGTCCGGGGCGGCGGTGAACGCCTCGGCCGCCACCAGCGGGCGGCCATGCGTATGAGCCGCCGAGGCCATGGCTTTGGCGATGGGGAGCACCCCGCCGCCGACCCAGAACTCGGTCATCGGAATATCGCACCGGCCGGCGCAGGCCAGGTTGTCCATCAGGCAGTCGCCGTAGGCTTCGATCGAGAGCTGCAGGCCGTGTCGCCCGGCGATTTCGGCAAGACCGCCGGCGTAGTTCTCGGCCAGGAGGTCGGCGATCGTCCGGCGCAAGTCTCGCAGGAACCGCTCGGTGGTCTGAACGTCATCCACATAACGGCCGGTCAGGGTTGTCAGGAACGGCACGGGGTCGTAACCCCGGCGGGCCTGGAACTCCACGCGCATCCCGGGCGTCCAGTTCTGCGAGCCGACCTCCCAGCTGTCGATATGGGTGTATTTCAGGCAGCGGCGGGCGTCGCGGTCGCGGTCCTCCACAAGCCGGCCGATAAAGCCGCTGAAGTGGGCCTGAACGGCCTCCCGGCTGAGCTTGTCGCATTCCAGGCCGATCGACTCGCGGGGAGCCGGCGAATTCTCCCGGCCGGTGGGCGTGTGGCCGATGCGCAGAACGGTCCAGGCCCCGTCCGGCACGTCCCAATCAAGCCGTCCGTCGGGGGTCATCCGCGCGGTCAGGTCGAGGATCGATTCGCGAGGCACGGCGCCGACCGCCAGGCCGGCCGGATCGGTCGTGGGGGCGAAGCCGTCCTGCCGGACGTAGCCTGCCTTGCCGGCGATCTCCTGGATCCGCGGCGCCGCGTGAAGTTCGACCTCCGAGAGCAGTATCCGGGGGGCGTTGGTACGGAACACCACGCGGTAGAAAAGGGCGGAGGTTTGTTGGAAGTTGATGCACGTCAGCGGCCAGGAAGACCTCGCTTCAGCCGCGCGCCGGTATGTCGTGCCGTCGTCCGAGACCTGGATCTCGATGTCGATCTTGAATCCCCAGAGCGTCTGCCACTCGTCGCAACCCACGGAGACGGACCGGGCGGCGAAGGGTTCGGCAAACTCGAACTGCACGTGCGGCGGTCGGTCGGGACCCGGGTTCGCCAGGCGGACGCAGGTTGCGCGATTGCCGTCGAGGATGGCCGCGGCCTCGAAGCCCTCGGACGGGACGGCCGTCACCGCGGGTCGGCGCTCACTCATGAGCGGCAGGTCATCCGGCGGCGTGGGAAACGCCAGCACGGCGATATCGCGGTACCAGTCGCGCACCGCCAGGGGCCGCGGGAGTGAAGCCTGGAAGTGGAGCGGTCCCTGCAACTGCGTCCGGGTCCAGACCACCATCTGCATGGCGTGTTCGGGCGTGACCCAGGGGCCGCCGCTGCCGGTCCAGCCGCCGTCATTGTTCATGCAGACCTCAAGGCCCAGGCGGTCCGCCTCGGCCATCACGAACCGGAACATCTCCCGCCATGCCGGGCTCATAAATCGCACCGGCCCGGCGGGAACGCCCTGATCGACCTCCATGATGAGGACGCCGCCGATGCCCACCCGGGCCATGGCTTCGAGATCCGCTGTGATGCCCTCTCGGGTCAGATTGCCATCGGACCAGAACCAGTACACCCAGGGGCGGGCCTCCGCTGGGGGCCGGAGGAAGATCGAGGCCGGATCCTCGACGACCGGCGAGGAGGCATACGCGATCGCCGCCTGGGCCAGCACGCAGGCACGAACGATCCGCAGAACCGATCGCAGGGCTTCGCGCATCACCAGGTCTCCGCAGGAGGTGGTTACAGTCGGACCCGTCGGAGCCGTCGGCCGCACGATGGTAATGGTCCGGATGGCATATTCAAGAGGTTGTAACTCGCCCCCCTCTACGCGGCGTCCCTGCGTTTTCGCCGCACCAGTGAACGGCAGGTGCGCCACTGTCCCGTGCCCCAAGGACGCACGACTGCGGCATGCCCTAACAGGGCACAGGTTTCTAGCCAGGGGCGCGAGCCCTAAAATCGTCGGTCCCCAAACCCGTAAGGCCCCCCTTGCGTGTGGCGTTCACCTCGCGTGAGGCCGGAAGAGCGCGGCGGAGGCCGAAAACGATCACAAATCAGTGATGTGCCCTTTGGGTCCCCTTCCTCGCGATCGACAACAACCTCTCCGAGCGGCAGATCAGGAAGATGGTCATCGGCCGCAAGAACTGGATGTTCGCCGGGAGCCAGAACGGCGCCCGCGACGCCGCGACGCTGTTCAGCCTGGTGGCCTCCTGCAAGCTGGGCGGCGTCGATCCGTTCGCCTGGTTCCGGGACGTGCTCGCGCGGATCCCGACCCATCCGGCCGACCACATGCACGAGCTCATTCCCCGCCAGTGGAAAACACGCTTCGGGCCCCAACCGTCCCCCGCCACGCCCGCCGTGGCCTGATCCATCCATGCCCCCACCGCGTCACGCCGCCCGCTCAACGCCGCCCACGCCTCGAAACCCACCTGGATTGGTCGAAGGTTTACAAGGCTGTCGCATGATCGTGAATAACGATCTAGCGTCCGATCTCGCCACGACACCCACCACCGCACGCACCACCTCCAGATCTTCGGTTCCCACCTTGATCCGCACGCCGCCGGGCAACTCAATGCGGACCGCCGGCGCGGCCCCGACGAGTGTGACCGGCCGGAAGACGCCCGGCCGATTCGCACGCGACCGATCCGGGCTTGCTCTTCCGGCCTTGCCGACCTTCTCACGCCAGTAGTAGAACGAGGCCACCGAGACACGCCCGCGCACACAGAACGGACCGACGGCCCATTCCCCAAGCGAGAACCGTTCGAATCGCTCCCGCCACAACGCCAGCTTCCGGCTATCCGTTGACCGAGACATCCAGACTCTCCTGATCGTGCCATCACAAACAATCAACACGCACGTCAGGATTACCCCCTTGTCAATAATGGTTCTGGTGGGCGCTGACGGCGCCGTATAGTGTGCGATCAAGCGCGTCTGCCAGCGTCAGATCAATGCCTCGCTGAACACAATCAAAGGGATTGGTCGCTGTTCGAGCTGGAGGCTCCTCCGATCCGTCCAGTCACGCATCTTGTGCTGGTGATAGAGGTCGGCCAGCGTTTTCAGCAGGTGTGCCCAGTAATGCCGTTCCGGCGAATTCGGTTGAGTTCGCGGTTTACGGCGATCGTCACCGGCTCGCGAAAAGCCTTCTCCAGGATGTTAATCTGGGCCTTCACGTCGTCGTCGAGCGCGCCAAAAAGCACGCGAAGTTCGCGCAGGACGTATCGCTGCCCTTGCGTCAGCGAAACCGTATGTTCGCGCTCTGCCTCGAGCTGCTGGACTTCCGCGACGAACTGCCGTTTCACGCGCATAACAGCCGCGTTGTAATCGCGGGGCAGTTGAAGTCCGGCGACGTCCGGGCCGCACTTGATGGCGCCGAGCACGCGAGGGATGTCCCTAAAAACGACCCCGCCCTCTTGATCCAGTAAAGGTAATAAGGGACACCCATTTATCACTCATGGCCCCGGCCGGATGGGTAGGGCGCGGCTTGGAAGGGCGGGCGTGTCCAGGGCAAAGGCATATGGATGATGACGGTGCCTCGGCGCGGATCGGTCGTGTCCGCGGCGGTGTCAGGGCGTCCGACGGGTTCCGCGGCCCCCCGCACGCCGACCAGGCGGCAGCCATTCCCCAGCGACGGTCCAACCAGACGACCACAAGCGGCTGGTTCTCCTCACGCTCCGGCCGACGAGGAAGATCTCCGCGACCGCCCCGCCCGGCGCCCTAGACTGGCGACGACTGGACGGACGCGATCCGGGCGTGCCGGAGGAAGCGACCAGCAGAACCATCGTTGACGGCCCGGCTATCCTGACGTGCACGCGGGTAAGGTCGGGCGCACGAACAGGAGACGGCGGCTGGCCCATGCGACCGATTCCCCGAAGCCGACCCTGCGGCGGGGACGATTCGAGCGGTTCAGGACCTGCGGCCCGCATACGCCAGCCTGTCATTCCCCGGCAGCCGAGGCGGTCGCGGAAGCCGCCACCGCCGTGGTCTCCGGCCAGGCGACCAGAACCCGGCAGGCCTCGTCCTGCAACCGCGTGAAAGCCTTCACGTCGGTGTCGTCCCCGGTTTTCTCGGGGATTACGTTATAGATGAACGAAAAGGCCAGCCAGCGCCCCTGACGGGTCCGCACATACCCGCTGGTCGAGGACACGCCGCCGATGTAGCCCGTCTTGCCGAACACATGACCCTTCAGGTCGGTCATTCGCGGGCCCAGCGAGCCGTCGATGCCGGCGGCCGTCAGACTGGCCAGGTAAACGTGCGCGTCGGGCCGGCGGAACATCCGCGTCAGCAGGTCCGACAGCATCCGCGCGGTCACCTTGTTGTCGCCGCTCAGCCCCGAGCCGTCGGCCACGACCACCCCACGGTCGTCGATACCCTGGCGACGGAGGAAATCATGTGCTGCCCGGGCTCCGTTCTCCCACGAGCCGGGCACCAGCCGGCCCCGGCGCCGCTCCCATTCCCGCCCGGACATCTTGCAGAGGCAGTCGGCAAAGAGGTTCTGGCTGTTCTTGTTGATCCGCCAGAGCACGTCGGTGATCGGCGTCTCGTGCACCGCGACCACCGCCTCGGCCGGCGGCGGCACGGCCCCCCCGGCCCGGGCCTCGGCCCGCCGGATCCGCCCATGGACGGAGATGCCGCCGGCCTCCAGGCGGGTCCGCAGGGCGTCGGCGAAGAACGCGCCGGGGTCGTTGACCGGCTTGCTCTTGAGGGCCGTCCGTTCGCTGCAGGTGCCGCCGAGGCGGTAGATGTTGGCGTTGTGCTGCTTCTCGATCATCGGGGCGTGCGGCGTGCCGGTCAGGCAGCCGTTGATCACGTCGATGTCCCGCACCGGGGGCATGACCTCGAAACGTACCGGCTTGCCGGCCTCCGTCGGGAAGATGGTGATGTCCACGCAGTTGTCGTTGAAGTTCAGTCCCGACACCGGGGCGGCGTACCAGTGCGTCAGGAAGCCCCGCCAGGTCGGGTGAGTCTGCCGGGACTCCAGGGCCGAGTCGTCATAGATGATGTCGCCGGCCACCCGGGTCGCCCCCCGCCGCCTCAGGGCCTCCACCCAGCGGTCCAGCACCGCTGTCGGGGCCTCGCCCATGGCGGCGGTCAGACGGTGGTCGCCGGGCCCCGGATCGCCGCTGCCGACGATCAGCAGGTTGTCGCCGTCGGCCGCCAGCCAGGTCCTGAACACATGCCGGGAACCGAACAGGTCCAGGCCCACCGCGCTGGTCAGAAGCTTATGATTGCTCGCCGGGGTGCAGGGCAGATCCTCGTTGCGGGCATACAGCACCCGACCCGTCGCGATCTCCACTACCCGCGCGTGCACCACCGCCCCGGTGTCGCGGTACCGGTCGAGCACCCGGTCCAGGACGGAGGCCAGCCGGGCATCCGGCCCCGCGCAACCCGCGAGCAACAGCACCGACAGTGCAGGAATCCCGACCGCAATCGCCGCTCTCCGCATCATCAGAGCCTCACGCGAAGACGATTCTGCAGATCCACACCGCCGCCAGAATGCCGGCCGCGTCGGCCAGAAGACCGGCCGCCATGGCGTGACGGATCCGGCGGATGCCCACCGACCCGAAGTACACCGCGATCACGTAAAACGTCGTATCCGTGCTGCCGAAGACCGTCGATGCGACCTTGGCGGCATAGGAGTCCGGAGCGGCCTGGATCACCTCCGTCGCCAGCCCGAGCGACCCGGAACCCGACAACGGCCGCATCAGGGCCACCGGCAGAACCTCCGGAGGCATGCCGATCGCGACCGTGAGCGGAGCCAGCAGCTCCGACAGGTAATCCAGAGCCCCGGAGGTGCGGAACATCCCGATGGCCACGAAAATGGCCACCAGGTAAGGCAGAATCTGCAGGAAGATGTTGAAGCCCTCGCGTCCGCCGGAGACGAACGACTCGTAGGCCTTCACCCGGCGAACCATCGCCCCGCCGATGATCCCCAGGAAGATCAGCGGAACCATCAGCACCGAAAGCTGCTCGAGCACCGTGCGAAGCAACGCCGGGCCGCTCACGCGTCACCCCCCTTCACGTCCCCGCCGGTCGGCGCGGGACTGTCGGGCGACGCCACGCAGGCGGAGCCCTTGCCCTCGGACAGGGCCGCGCGGACCGAGAACAGCGGCAGGCCGGCCAGCAGCCGGGCGAGCACCACGGCCGTGACCGTCGAAACCGCGCCGGTGACCAGACAGGTGCCGATCACCTCGAACGGGTCGCTGCAGCCGGCGGCCTTGCGCACCGCCAGCAACGTGGTCGGCAGGAGCGCCAGCCCGGCGGTGTTGTAGGCCAGCAGCATCACCTGGGCGTTGGTGGCCACTTCGGGGTGCGGATTGAGCGTCTGGAGCTCCTTCATCGCTTTGAGCCCGAACGGCGTGGCCGCGTTGCCCAGCCCCAGGATCGTGGTCGCGAAGTTCATCAGGATGGCCCCGCTGGCCGGATGGTCGCGCGGGACGTCGGGAAACAGGATGCGGATCACCGGGTGCAGCAGTCGGGCGGCCAGCTGGACAATGCCGGCGTCCTCGCCGACCTTCATGAGCCCCAGGAACAACACCATGGCCGCAACCAGCCCCAGGGCGATGTCGAAGGCCGTCTGGGCATAGTCGAAGGCGGCGTCGGTCAGGGCCTGAAGCGTCACCAGCCGCCCGCGGGCCGCCGGCCGGCCGTCGACCGTAATCTCGTAACGACCGTGCGTCGCATCGTCCCAGGTCATCAGGCAGGCCCCGCCCTGCAGCCTGGCCCGAATCAGCCTGGGACGGTCCGCGGACGACGGGGCCGGCGGAGGCAGATGCAGCCCGTCCGGCTCGACGCGGATGGTCAGTTCCAGCTTCCGGACCTGATTGTTGCGGCCGGCGACGGCGATGGTCACGGCATTGTCGCCGGGGCGGAGCAGGTCGCCCGGAATCACCGAGGTCGTCGGCAGGTAATGCTGCACGACCGTCAGGCCGAAAGCGACCAGGATCAGGCCTCCCCAGACGGTGTTGATGTTCAACAACCAGGACAGGGTCGCCCCGATGATCCTCATCGACGTGCTCCTCCGGCGCGGCCCGACTTTCGGGCATGCAGTCGGCAAAGTCAAACCTCCGTCCCCGGCGCCTCGACCCCGGCGGTGCGCGGGACGAAAGCCCCCCGCCGTCGGTGGCCGCCGGGTTGAAGAAGTCCGGCGGTGCACTAAGATGAAAACGCGCCGCCCGGCAATCGCAGCCCGGTGAGCGCCGACAAGGAGGTCATTCATGCCGCTGAAGCTCGACGACATTCACTGCATGGACTGTCTGGAGGGCCTGGCGGAGCTGAAAGCCGGGTCGGTGGACCTGGCCTTTGCCGACCCCCCCTTCAACATCGGCTATGCATACGACGTCTACGAGGATCGCAAGGAGCCCAGGGCGTACCTGGAATGGTCCAGACGCTGGATGACCGCGGTCAGGCGGGTGCTCAAACCCGCCGGAACCTTCTGGCTGGCCATCGGCGACGAGTACGCCGCCGAGCTGAAGGTCATGGCCACCGGCGAACTGGGTTTGATCTGCCGCAGCTGGGTGGTCTGGTACTACACGTTCGGAGTGCACTGCCAAAACAAGTTCAGCAGGAGCCACGCCCACCTCTTCCACTTCGTGAAGGACCCCGTGAGCTTCACGTTCAACGCCGAGGCCATCCGCGTGCCCTCGGCCCGCCAGCTGGTGTATGGCGACCGCCGCGCGGATGCCCGCGGCCGGCTGCCGGACGACACCTGGATCCTGCGTCCGCAGGACCTGCCCGAGGGATTCCGGCCCGACCACGACACCTGGTATTTCCCGCGAGTCTGCGGCACGTTCAAGGAACGCAAGGGTTGGCACGGCTGCCAGATGCCCGAGCACCTGCTGGGTCGAATCATACGGGTCAGTTCCAACCCCGGCGACCTGGTGCTGGATCCCTTCGCCGGCAGCGGCACCACGCTGGCCGTGGCCCGCAAGCTCGGACGACGGTTCATCGGCTTTGAGCTCTCGCCCTACTACGCCGACCGTATCCGCCGGCGATTGGCCGGCCTTCGCGCAGGCGATGCTCTCGAGGGCACGTCGGACCCGATGACCAGCGTGCCCGACACCGCGCGGGGCCGGCGGCTGGGTGAGCCTCGCCTCGCCAGAGCTGCTCGGACCAAACCAGGCCTTTTCAACCCGCGTCCGCGCCGACGTTCGGTTGCATCCGGATAATCGCCCTTCGGCCATGGTCGGATGCCCGGCCGCTCGCGTACGGGGAGCCGCCCGCTGCCTTCATGAACACCATGCCGGCTGGCGTCAGCCAGCACCACACGAGAAATGGGTATCCTCCGCGCGCCTGGGGTCTGTTGCCGGCACGTCATCCTGCAGTTCCTGACCGGGTCCGGGGTATCGACCACAGTCGGCGGCCTGGTCAGCATGGCCTGCGGCACGCCGGAGGTTTGCGTGATCGCCCGCGTGGCCGGCTGGCCTCAGGCGATCCGCCGGTGCACCATCCTGGCCAACTGCAGGCTGCCGGTGGCCGTGGAAACCTCTTTCATCTGCCCGGCCGCCTCTGCCGTCCGGCCGGCTTCGATCGAAGCCTGCCGTCTCGAGGAACCCCCTCGGCACGAAAAACGCCACGCGGCGCCATCTTTCAGTTCTGCTTCAATCGTTACATCTTGCCTGCCTTAAACTCTCCTTTGTCCGACTTGAGCAAAAAAGTGGAATTTTCCTCTTGACCCGGTGGCAACGGCCACCGTTTGTGCGTATACTTCTTTGGCAAGAAACTCCCCGAGAGGTGCTCTCTCCACACAGGCGGCGCGAGTTGTAGGGAGACGGCCCGCGTAACCGCCCAAAAAAACTAAATAACGCCCTGGGGTCTTGCGGTGAGCCGGCGCAGCCCGCCAGACAGACCCGGGGTTGGAGTGGCGTCTCGTGGTTCAAGACCGCGCGGTCCGGTAGCAGGGGCTGCCGGAGGGTTTCGGTGCGCGGCCAAGGAGTGGAACCGGCGATTGAGAGACTCGCCGGCAGGGAGCAGAGATAATGTCATCAGTGCAGGAACTCCCGCCGCTGGCGGGCAGTCCGGAGCAGTGCAATCTGATCGTTCCCACGATCGAATTGCCTTCCAAGGAAGATTTACGCGCCTTGTCCCCCGCGGATCGGCGGAGACTTCGCGCCCTGCTGCGGGAACCCTTCGAATACGTCGAACACGAGCAATTCGAGCGACCGGATGCCGAAAAGGCTCTCTTCGGCGACCCGGATGTCGAAGCATCGCTGGACGAGGCCATCAGTGAGCAGACCAGCCTGACCACCGCTCAGGAAGTGCTCCTGTTCACGCGATTCAACTACGCCCGGATGCGGGTTTTCCGCATTCTCCAGGAGCACCAGAACGGGCGGCTGCCGATGGACCGCGCCGCCGAGCTCCTGGTCTGGGCCGGCCGCGTCGCCACCGCCCGCTCCCAGCTGGCCACCGCCAACATGCCCCTGGTGCTGGCCATGGCCAAACGGACCCGGCTGGCCGGGCTGGACTTCAGCGAACTGGTCAGCGAGGGCAACCTCGCCCTGCTCCGCAGCATCGACAAGTTCGATTGCTCCAGGGGCTACAAGTTCAGCACCTACGCCTGCCGGGCGATTCTCAAGAGCTTCTCGAGGGTGGCGATGCGCACCTCCCGATACCGCGTGCGATTCCCCACCGAGTTCGATCCGGCGCTGGAAACCAGCGACCTGGCCCGCAGCCGGCACGACACGGTCACGCTGGAGTGCCTCGAGGAGATCCGCGACATCCTCCAGCACAACCGCGCTGAGCTTACCGAAATGGAGCAGACCGTCATCCGGGAGCGGTTCGCCCTGGAGGCCTCTTCCAGCCTGGTCAAGCCCAAGACCCTGGAGGAAGTCGGCGAGATGATCGGCGTGACCAAGGAACGCGTGCGGCAGATCCAGAACAAGGCCCTGCGCAAGATCCGCATGACGCTGGAGAGCAGCTACCTGGCGGCCTGATCGCGCCCGGCGGAAACGCCTGCCCGGGCCGCGGGCGAATCCTCACTCGTTCAGCGCCACCAGTCCCAGGTCGACGTACTGGTCGCCCTCGGTCTGTCGGCAGTGTACCGCAACCACGTTGCGGCCTTCGACCAGGACCTGCAGGGCGGTCTCGTCCAGCAGAACGTCGGTGTAAGCGCTGACATGTCCGGCGCGTTTCAGCACCTCCCGCCCGTTGAGATACACCGTGACATCCTCGTCGTGGTAAAGCCGCCAGTGCCCCCCGGACGGACGCACGCCCGCCGGCAGTTCAAACGTCGTGCGCAGCCAGATCCCGGGCGTCGTCCAGAACGTGCGGACGACGGCATTCGGCGTGCCCTTGCGGCCGAACCCTCCCTGGCCAGTGCTCCAGGCCGCGTCGTCGAAGTCCGGCTGCATCCAGTTGTCGGGGGGCTGCTGCACAGTCCATTGCCACGAGTGCCGACCGGCCTCCGCCGCAGTGACCAGCGTCATGAGCCGGTCGATCAGCCGCTGCACCGCCACCGGTCGATCGGGGTCAGACACTCGCAGGCCATGCGGCTCACGGAATCTCAGCGTGAGCGTCGGATCCAATGGGAACCTGCCCAGGCGGTCGCCGAAGATCGCCAGCCCGCCCCGATGGCGCGCGTCCTCCGGCACCGCCAGGCACACGGTCAGCGTCCGGGAGCCCGCCGACGCGGCCAGAACCCGCCCCAGGAGGCCGCCGGCGTCGCCCCGACCGATCCCGACGGCCAGCAGCCGGCCGTAAGACCCCGGGTGGAACCGCTCGACATGCGAAAGGACGCCCCGGGCGTCGGCCGGGTCGTCGTCCAGGACCTGACGGGCGACCTCAACCCCGTTGAAGGCAACCGTAATCTCGCTGGGCCATTTCTTCCCGTCCGTCTGAGGGTAGTCGAAAGGCTTCCTGACCGCCGGCCAGTCCAGTTTCTCCTCGCCGGCCTTGGCCGACACCTCCGTACGCAGCTCCAGCCAGTCCAGCCGGCCGAAGTCCAGCCCCTCGGGCAACTCCAGCCGGTAGGTGGTCTTGCCCGCCCCCCCCCAGAACACCTTCTCCGGTCGCATGCCCGAAAAGGTTGCCGTCGGACTCCCGACCCAAAGAGCCTCCGAGAAATCGCCCGGATCAAAGCGCAAGACGACGCTGCGGTCGTCCGGAACCTCCGTACGAGGCAGCCGCGCCTCCACCCACACGTTGACGTAGTTCCGGGCCAGCACCCGCGGCGTATCGGCCGTGGAGCCGCCGGCCGACGACGGATCGATCAGCTCCACCAGCAGCGCTCCCACCGCCGGGCCTCCCGCGGCCGGGGCGGACACCGTCACCGCCGGCCCGTCCACCACCTCGAACGGCTTCCAGTCGATCGGCCGGGAATCCCACGCGCCGCGCACCCGGTGTCCCTCGGCGGGCGGCGTCGGCCCGGACACATCCAGCCACTCCTGCCGCCAGCGGAGCACCGGCGCCGGGGCCGTTGCGTCGGAGAAATGGCTGACCCGCGTGGACACCTCCAGGGTCTGGCCCGGCGCGAGCCGCAGGCACGGAGGCGCGTCGATGACCACGAAGTCCGGGGCGTTCAGGTCGGCAAGCGTCAACCCCTCGTGCCAGTAGTCATAGCCGTACTCCTTGGGCGTGCGGTCGTAGTTGACGAAGCCGTTGTGCTCCCACTCGATGTCCGACAGCTCCGTGTAGACGTACCCGCAGATTTTGTCGTGCCGTCGCAGGTCGTTGGTCAGGTACTTGAAGCACCAGCTGATGTCCTGGTCGCCCAGGCCGGCGCTGATCCCGCCGTATTCGCTGTTGATCAGCGGGTCGTCGTCCTGGACCCGCCCGGGGACGTAGTTGAACGGCGAACCGGGACGGGTCTTCTCGACCACCTCGCGGATGTGCCGGCGGGCCTCGTCGTAGTCGTTGATATAGAAGTGCCAGGAGTTGATGTCGGTGA
Source organism: uncultured Phycisphaerae bacterium (assembly GCA_938005315.1). Classification (GTDB taxonomy): domain Bacteria; phylum Planctomycetota; class Phycisphaerae; order UBA1845; family PWPN01; genus CALLOB01. The sequence goes on along the minus strand of CALLOB010000063.1, from coordinate 33,279 downwards.
TCACATGATCGTAATTGCAGGGCGAGTTGTCCTCCACCGGCCGGGTGGGGTCGAGAATCCGGGTATATTCATAAATCGAGGAAACCCAGGCGTGGCGGTCGGGCCCGTAGCCGCCGTCGCCGATGCCCCAGGTCTCGTTGAAGTCGACCCAGGCGAACACGGCGGGGTGGTTGAAGTCGCGCTGAATCACGCGCGGCAGCATCCGCTCGAACCACTCGCGGGCCTGGGCGGAATAGCGCCAGAAGCACGGCATGTCCTGCATGATCAGCACGCCGAGCCTGTCCGCCCAGTACAGCTCGCGCGGGATCGGGGTCTTGATGTGAATGCGAAGCATGTTCAGGCCGATCCGCTTGCACAGCTCGTAATCGCTCCGCAGGGTCGCATCGTCGGGATACTGGTAGATGCCGTCGGGGTGAAAGGACTGGTGCAGGGCCCCGCGCAGGTAGACCGGCCGGCCGTTCAGACAGACATAGCGGTAATCGCGACCGGGGGCCGGCGCGGTGGAGATCTCGCGCAGAGCCAGGTAGGTTTCGACGCGATCGACCGTCCGCGGGCCATCGAGGATCTCGATGGCCGCCGGATAGAGCACGGGGTGCTCGGGCGACCAGGTCTCGGGGCGCTCCGGCCGGACGGTGCACACCGCGTAACCGAATTCCGGCAACCGGGCACAGTCGGCCGGAGGAAAGGCCCCGTCGAGGCTCACCACCCGGGCGCTCAGCCCGGCGCTGTTGGATACCTTCAGGCGGCAGGCGATGGTCCCCCGGGCAACGTCCGGGTGAGCCTCGAAACGCCGGAGAAACGCCTTGGAACGCGGCTCGAGATAAACCGTCTGCCAGATCCCGCTGGTGCGGGTGTACCAGCCGACCTGCTTGCCCGTGGGCTGCTGGGGATCGGTGCGGTCCACCGCCCGGATGACCAGCCACAGCGTCTCGCCGGGCCGGCCGTAGGGGGCGAGGTTGACCTCGAACGGCACATAACCGCCGACGTGCTCGCCGGCCGGTCGGCCGTTGACCCACAGCCGGCACTCCCAGTCGCACGCCCCGATGATCAGCCAGGGATCCCGGCCGGCCCAGTCTTCCCCCTCCGGCAGCGTCACCCGGCGCGCGTACCAGGCCACACCCTGGTACCCGGTGTCGCCGATGCCGCTGAGACGGCTTTCCCACGGGAAGGGCACGACGATCTCGCGGGCCAGAGTCCGGCCGCCGGGCAGGTACCACTGTTCCTTCTCCCCGACGTCCCGCGGGTCGAACTCGAACTGCCATGTACCGTTGAGATTGAGCCACGCCGGCCGCTGGAAATCCGGCCGCGGATGCTCGGGCCAGGGAATCTCCGGCGTTGTCGTGCTGAACCAGGAACCGATGCTGATCAGAAAGATGGAGGTGAACATGCCCGGGACTATACACCGCCGTCCCCGTCGCGTGCCAGAGGCCGCGGGCATGCTCGCCCCCGTGCCCGTATTCGCTACGGCCCGGTGTAGCCTCGGGCCCGCAGCGCCGCGGCGAAACCGGTTCCCCGGGCGATGGGCGGCGGAACCTCAACGTCCATGACCACGAGTTCCTCGGCGTCGTGCCCGTAGCGCCCCTCGCCGATGATGCGTCCGCCCGGTCCGACGGCCAGACTGTAGCCTATGCACTTGCGACCGGCCCACGGACCGGCCGTCAGCCAGCCGACGTTGCTGACCCCGACGACGACAAGGTCGTAGAGCCGGGCCAGATGGGTGTAGGCCTCGATCCAGATCGTCCGGCAGGGGTTCGCGGTGTTGTCGTGATCCGCATCCACGGCCCACGCGCTCGGTGAAAGCAGCATCCGGGCGCCCATGCGGGCCAGGGCATGGCCCAGTGCGGTGTTGTCCGGGAAGTTGTCGGCGCAGATGGGAATTCCGATCGTCCCCAGCGGCGTGTGGGCAACCGCCAGGCTGTCGCCGATCGCATACAGATCGTGGGCGATGTCCAGCTCGTTGATCTTGCGGTGCCGCAGAAGGAGCCGCCCCTCGGGATCGATCAGAACCGAACTGTTGTAGATGGCCTCTCCGCAGCGCTCCGTCAGGCCGGCGACAACATACAGCCCCGCGCCGCGGGCCGCCCGGGCCAGTTCTTCACTGGTCTCCCCCGGAATCGGACGGGCCAGTTCGCGGGCCGACGGGTGCGTCCAGCCCGCGTCCAGGCATTCCGGCAGCACCACGACATGGCAGCCGCTCTGGCCGGCCCTGCGGATCGTGGCCTCCGCGCGGACCAGGTTGCCCCGGAGATCGCCGCCGACCACGTACATCTGCCCCATGCCGATACGGACCATGGCGGACCTCCCGTTTCCCACCACATGTCGCGCGGCTCTGCCTGGGGTCGGCGACTCCGGGGATTATAACCGTCGCCTGCCGGTCCTCACCCCCTCCGGCACGTTCGCCGACATGCCTCCAGCCTGGCCGCTTCTCCGCGGAACCACATCCGACCATCACCGATGCGGGACTGGCCGGCGGCACGCTCGGAGACCGCCCGCTGCAGCCAAAAGCACTGCCGAATCGCGACTGGCAACATTGCGCGCGGCAGCAGGTGTGCTCACGTCTCAGTGGCCAGGGAACACCGACTGGGGCTCAGGGGGCCGGACGCGGGCCCAGGTTGCGGAACAGAAACAGCCCCTCCTTGCCCGGTGCGATGACGTCCGGCCACCCGTTGGCGTCCAGGTCCTCGATCCACAGGTAGATGCCCGCCCCGCTGGCCTGGCCGACCGGGCCGTAGTCCAGCGTGCGGCGGATGAACCGCCCCCGGTCGATGCGGAAATAGTAAAGACCCACCGGGTCCAGCGATCCCGGGTCGTGCTCCTGGTGTGCCCGATACCGTTTGCCGGTGACCAGATCGAGCCTGCCATCGCGATCGATATCGGCAAGGGCCAGGTCATGGTACTGCGAGCGGTCGGGGTCGATGTCATGGCGGATCCATTGCCGCGCGCCTGCGGTGTCGACTCTCTGCTCGTACCACCACAGGCCGTAGTTATGCGCCGAACCGACGATCAGGTCCGCCCGGCCGTCCTCGTTGACGTCGTGCACCAGGATCGGCACCGACGCCGACCGCAGGCTGAACTCCGGATGCCAGATCCACTGACCCTGGAACGGATCGGCCGGGGCCTCGATCCAGCCGTCCGGCACGACGAAGTCGCCCCGTCCGTCGCCGTTGACGTCGCCGAACCCCAGCCCGTGCCCGCAGCCGTCGGGCTTGATCACGTGCCGGGTGAACTGGCCGGTCCCCCTCCCGTCCGGACCGCGAACCAGCCGGTACACCGCCACCCGACCCCCGGCGTTGGGCACCACCTCGACGTGTCCGTCGCCGTCCACGTCCCAGAAACGCGTGGTCTCAATGTTCCCGCACCGGTCGATCTCGTGCGTGGTCCACTCCACCGGCCGGCCGCGGGGGTTCTCCCTCCACTGCAGCGTCCCGCCCCACCAGCCGCCGGTGATGATATCCTCATAGCCGTCACCGTTGACGTCCATCGGGTAGTCGGAAAAGTCGTCGTAGTAATCGTCCACCCGCATGGGCTCGGTGATGCGGATCTGACGGCGGAAGTCGGGCCCCGGAAACCAGCAGCCGCCGCAGACGATGTCGAGGTGCCCGTCCCGGTCGACATCGAACGCCGATGCGGCCTCGAAGGTCACATCGCCGATCCGGCTGCGTTCGAAGCGCAGCGGCTCGGCCGCCGACAGCACCGCCACCGCAACCAGCAGAAACCACGCTGCCGCCATCCCGCCGCCGATGCGCATCATCGCCCTCCCTCAGCCGTCCTTCTGCGTGAAATCCAGCGCCCGCCCGTTCGCGTCCACGATCCGCATGCAGAACGCCCAGCCCATCGTGTTCTGCCAGACCTTCATCAGGATGCGGTTGGTCCCGGCCCGCAGCTTCACAGGGATCCGGTCTGCATCCACCGTCAGGGCCCGGGCGACGAACTGATCGTGAACCAGCTGCCCGTTGACCCAGACCTTCTGGCTGTCGTCCACGCCGACCAGCAGCACCGCCTCGGCCGCCTCGGGCAGCTCGACTTCGGTATAGGCGTAGGCGATGGCCTGGTCGGTGTCGGCGACCGTCTTGCGGAGGTCGATGATCCCGTCCGGATCGTCGGACACGACCTTCGTCCAGGCCACCCGCCGCTTGCCGCTCATGTACCGCGCGACGAGGTTGACGTCCGGTTCGCCGACGTAAGGCGTGTTCCAGCCGGCGTTCGCCTCGCCCAGTTCGAACGGTCCGACGACCCACCAGCGGGTCACCGTGCCCAGAAGCCCCCGCAGGTCCACCTCCGCCCCGGCCGCGCGCATCGCCTTGGCCAGCTCGGCCAGCACCGCGGTCGAAGGACGGGCGGCCCGAAGCATCTCGTAGAGTTCCAGCGCCTCGGTCTTGCGGTCCGCGGCGGTCAACGCACCACCCACAGCCAGCACCAGCGGGGGGAACTGATCCTGCAACCCCGGATCCGAGGCCGCCGCCCTGACGACCCCTGAAGCCTCAGGGACCGGACAGGCGGTCAGACCGGCGACCGCCCGGGCGCGAAGCTCCCGATCGGCCGGATCGGCGACCTCCCAGGCCAGCAGGTACGCACGCCCCGCCTCGGAGCCCGCCTTCGCGCCTTGCGCCGTCCGGATGGCTTCGGCCAGGGTGATCAGTCCGGCAACAGCGACCTGCCTTTCGGCTTCCGGGCCGCTTCGCGCGGCCGCGGCCAGCGGGTCGATCCCCTCGGCCAGTCCCGACACGGCCAATCCCTCGAGACCGGCCAGACGCATCGTCGGATCATTCGATTGCGCGGCCTCCTTCAGGATCCCTCCCGCCAACGGATGTTTCCGGGCCGCCAGCACGGGAAGCATCGCCAGCTGCAGGTCCGGCTCCAGCCCTGAATACCCCTCGACGATCGCCCGGGTTACGTCCACGCCCTGCATGTCCCGCAGGGCCGCGATGCCCACCAGCCGCGTGGGGTTGGCGGCGGCCTTCACAACCTCCAGCATCGCCGGCACGCAGCTGCCGTCGCCGATCCGCCCGAGTCCCGCCAGCCCGGCATCCCGTAAGACGGGATCGGAGGCGGCGAGCATCGCGCGGTAGGCGGCCGACGCCGTCTCCCAGTTTCCGCCCCGCTGCTCAATACGACGGACCAGCCGAACGAGCGCATCCACGGCCTCACGCCGGGTCGCCTCGTCGGCGCCGGCCACGACCGCCTGCACCTCCGGCAGCAGCCACGGATCGCCGGTCCACGCCAGCGAAAGCGCTGCAGCCGCCCGGACCTGAGGATCCCTCGAGGACAGCAGCGGCCGGACCGTCTCGATGCAGCGGGCATCCCTCAACTGCCCCAGCCCGTGCAGGATCGCCGGCTGAAACGCCGTTTCAGCCTGCGGCAGGAAGCGGCAAAGGGCTTCGACCGCCTCGGGCGTGCCCATTTCGACCAGGCAGGCCCGCGCCGGTTCGCGCAGCTCGGGGTCCGTCAGCAACGCCGCGATGGAACCGACGTCGAATCCCGCGGGAACGGCCACCGCCAACACGCGCAGCACGCGCTGCTTCAGGACGGCAGAGCTGTCGGAACCCAGTATCGCCGTCAGCTGCGAGGCCACCTGGGCTCGTTCACTTTCGCGACCGGGAACCGTCAGCTCATTGACGATATCGGCAAGAGTCATGAAGGCCGCCGCGCGCACAGCCAGTCTCTGGTCATCCAGCAGCCGCGTCAGGCGGGGAACGACATCGAGAGGATCTTCCCGGACCAGCAGCTGCCGGGCGAGGGCGCGGGCCGGCTCGTCCTCGCCGACCAGATCCGCCAGCAGGGCGTCGGCGGTCGAGGCCTGCAGGGGCACGGTCCGGACGGCTATCAGGATCACCCCGGCCAGCAGGCCGCCGATGCAGTTGCGCAGGAGGGTGTTCATACGTTGGGCTCCTCGATTCAGCCGGCTTCGGAGTTTACAGATGCCACGGCGGCCGGTAGGCCCGTGAGAGGTAACGATTGGCCTCCTCGTCCCGGACGAAGGTTTCGGTCTCGGCGTCCCAGATGAGCTTGCGCCTCACCTTGAGAGCGATGCCGGCCAGCAGCACGGCGGTCGTCGACCGGTGTCCCTGCTCGATGTCGGCGGCCGGTCGCTTGCGGCTGCGGATGCACGCGAAGAAATCGTTGTGGTGCGGGGGGTGGGCCCAGCTCCGCTCGGGCTCGCCCTCGTAGCGTGGAATGCCCAGACCGGCCGGATGCACCTCGAACGTGTTGCGGTCGATCAGCAGCTGCCCCCTGGTCCCGTTGAACCTGATACCGTATCCGCGGCCGTAGTAATGGGGCGAATAACGCTGCTCCCAGGTGACCGTCACGCCCTTGTATTCCAGAATCGCCTCGACGGTGTCGTGATTGTCGGCGCCCGCGCCGCCGCACGGATTGACGCCCACAGCCTGCACCGACAGCGGCCGGTCCTGGCCGATGCCCCAGTGCACGATGTCGATGAGGTGCACGCCCCAGTTGGTCAGCTGCCCGCCCCGGCAGTAGTCGTGCAGGCCCATGAAGCCGTAGTGGTGCTCGGGGGAATAGGGCTTGTACGGCGCCGGACCCAGCCACAGGTCCCAGTCCAGCCCGGGCGGCGGATCGGTGAATGTCTCGTGCAGGAACATGCCGTTGTTGCCGATCCAGCAGGTCGCGGAGGTGATCCGGCCCAGCCGGCCCTCGTGGATCAGCCGCATGGCATCCTGGAAGATGGTCATCGACCGCTGCTGCGTCCCCAGTTGCACCACCCGGCCGTAACGTCGGGCGGCCTCGACCATCGCCCGGCCCTCCGCCACCGTCGGTGAGGCCGGCTTCTCGACGTACACATCCTTGCCCGCCTGACAGGCCAGGATGGTCATCAGCGGATGCCAGTGGTCCGGCAGCGGTGCGAAGATCGCGTCGATGTCCGGACGGTCGAGAACCGGCCGGAAATCCTGGAAGCCCTCCGGCGCCCGACCGGAGAGCTTTTCGACCACGCCGATGGCATTCTCATAGCGCGGCCTGAAGCAGTCGCAGACGATCGCGACCGTGCACTGCGGATTGACCGCCAGGGCTTCCAGGTGTCGGGTGCCCATGCCGCCGGTTCCGATGACGGCAAGGCGAATGCGCTCGTTGGCCCCCAGTACTCCGCGGGCGATCCGCGGCCGGCTTGCGATACCCGCGCCCGCCGCGGCGGCACCGCCTATGATGCGAAGCGCTTCGCGGCGCGACAGCGTCCTGGCCTGCGGCATGACCGATCCTCCTGCTGCTGTTGCGGGGACAGCCGCCGGGCGAGACCTCTGGCGGCGCCTTCCGCTGATGTCGATTGTCTCCGGATGCCTGCTTCGGTCAAGATGCCCTGCATCGGGCCCCTGGACCGACTGTGTCAGCCGGTCCGGCTCACATCCCGCAGGGCCGTCCGATGGACGGCGCACCGACGCCCCAAAACGCCCGACCGCGCATCCGATCAGGCTTCAGGGACTCCCGCCACCCGGCACGATAGCCTCCTCGACACGCTCGATGCGGAGCGTCTCGCTCCGGCAGATCCGGTTCAATCGTTCCAGGCCGCCGAGGATCCGGCCGATCGGCACCACCGGACTCGCCGCCCGCGGCTCGGACCCCTCGGAGGCGGGCGTCGGTCCCCAAAAGATGCAGAACGCCCTGCCCGCCGGCCAGAACGCCAGTTCCCCGGCCTCCATGACCGTCCGGGTCGCATCGCCGGGATTGGCATCGACGCCGATGACGCAGTAGGCCTCCCCGCCCCACCTCGCGACGGCCGCCTCGACCGGCAGGGCCCGGGCCAGTCGCCGCGCGGTGCCGGTATCATTGAGTTCGGCCGCGTAAATCTCCTGACCAATGGTAATCCGGATCGGACAGGACATGTTCAACCTCCGGGCGGCTGGTCGAAGCCAGGCAGGGAAGATAACATCCCGGCCAGCGGCCGCCAACGGAAGGCCGGACCTTTGATGTAAGGAAACCCCGGCATGCGGAATCCAGCGTTGAGGCGATGCGATGCGGGCCGTCCACCGGTCGGCTGCCTGGTGATCCTGTTGCTGGCCGGCGGTTGCGGCAGCATCATCGACAATCAGAGCTTTCAGGTGGCGTACGATCCGCAGACGCCGGCCCGGGCCCTGCGGCTGATCCACGGGGACGGCGGCGAGTTGCGCCTGGCAACGACCGCCCCGCGGTTGAAGTTCACCGAGGGCCGGCTGGGGGGAGCCGACCTGGCGCCGGAGAGCCTCAGCGTGCAACGTACCCCGGCCCAGACCAGCATCGTCCTGAAATACCCCGGGCAACGGATCGGTTCGACCGCGGTGAAGCTGTGCGCCGTCTATGAGATACCTCGCCGGCAGAATCTGGTCCGTAAGCACTGCCGGGTCGAGGCGACGGCCGCGGGTGACGAAGGACGCTCGCTGACGCTCGAGGAGGTGATCCTGCTGGATGAGCCTCTCCCCGAACCGGTCGTCTACAGCCAGGCCGGCTGGCAGAGCTACCCGCTGTTCACCGAACGGTACTTTTTCGGCATGGAGTTCCCCACCGGCCGGGCCTTCTGCCGTGACGGGCAGGTGATCGTCTCGCATATGCCGGGAAAGGTGCTGAACCTCCCGTTCTCGTGGCGCAGCCGGGACGCGGTCGTCGGCATCTCTCGACCCGGCCGTGTGCGGCAGACCTTCGAAAACTATATCGAGGCGATGCGGCCCAACCGCGGCCTGCACTTCAACTACAACTCCTGGTGGAGCGCACCGGCACCCTGCTCGGAGGCCGACATGCTTCGGCTGATCGAGGAGATCGACCGCAAACTCTGCAGGCCGTTCGGAGCACGAATCGACTCCTACACCGTCGATCTGGGCTGGTCCTCGTCGCAGGCCGTCTGGCGGATCAACCGCGAGCGGTTTCCGGAAGGCTTCGCCCCGCTCAACGCCGCTCTCGCCCGTCAGGGCAGCCGCCTGGGGCTCTGGTGGTCGCCCAGCAACCTCTACTCGCCGACGTCCTTCGACAACGAGTGGGCCCGCCGCGAGAACTACGAGATCCATGAAGTTCCCACCTGGCGCGGCGAGAAGACCGCCCTGCCCTGCATCGCCGCCGGCACACGGTACCAGAAGGCCGCACTGGAGGCGATCCGCGACCTCACGCGGGAATACGGCCTGGCCCAGATGAAGCTCGACGGCTACTCGCCCCGCTGCCCCGACAGCGGCCACGGTCACCTGCCCGGCGAGCTCTCCGTCGAGGCCAAGGCCGAAGGCATCATCGAGATCATGCAGGCGGTGCGCCGGGAGAATCCCCGCATCTGGATCGAGCCTACCTGCTTCGGCTATGAGGCCAGCCCATGGTGGCTGCGGTATGCCGACTCGGTCATCGGGCCTTACGGCGACGACGCCCCGCGCGGCGTCATCCCCGCGCCGGTTTACCGCGAGAGCTACACGACATCCCGCGACTTCTACAACCTGCACGGTTCGGTCACGCCCGTGCCGATCTGCGCCCAGGAGGTGCTGGGCATCATCCACCAGTCGGCCGACCCGCTCTACAACGATGCCGTGGTCGCAGTGCTGCGCGGGCATCAGTTCCTGAGCCTTTACCTCAACCCCCATTATCTCGACGAGGACCAATGCCGCTTTCTAGCGGCACTGATGGCCTGGGCCCGGTCCAACGAAGTTCTGCTGGCCCGGACGCGGGTGCTGTGGCCGCAGTCGTGGCGGGAAAACGGCTTGCCTCCGTTCGCCGCCCTCAACGCGATGCCCAGAGAGATCTACGGCTACGCTCACTGGCACGACGGCGAGGGCATCCTGTGCCTGCGGAACCCTTGGATCGCACGACAATCGATCGATCTGTCGCTGGACGAGACCACCGTCGGCCTGCAAGGCAGCCCCGGTCCGCTCCAGGCCGTCCAGATCTATCCGGTGATCCGGCGCATGGCCTCGGACATCCCCCCGGGAGGCCGCCTGCACGCGACCCTCGGGCCCTACGAAACCCGCGTCATCCACCTCCGCCGCGCGACCGGGCTTCCTCCGGCGACAGATCCCGAGCCGCATGAAGCGGCCGCCGAGGAAGTCGCGCTGGAGGGGGTCGAGAGCAGCAGTGCCGTGACCGTTCCCGGCGAAAGCGCTCTGGAGCCGCTGGGCGAGCGTCACACGGTGATCGGACAGGAACCCGGCCTGCGCTGGTCGAACCGCATCCGTGGACGATCCTCCGTCCCGGGCTGGGAACTCTATTTCCTGGTCGAGGGCGACCATGCCTTCGAGGCGATCGAGGCATTCTTCGAGGTCAACGGCCGGCCCCTCGCCGCTGGCCTGATCGACTCGCAGGCCAGCTGGGAGGCACCCGTTCCCTGGCTCACCACCAGGGAGTGGAAGTGGTATGTCCTGCCGCTGCCGCAGGGGCCGTGGGATGTGAATGCGGTCATCCGCACGACCCGCGACGAAAGCCTTATGGGATCAGCCTGGCTGATGCGGCCGGTGGGCATGCCTGCGGGTGCTTCCGTCGAGCTGACCGGCGCCGGACGTGCGTTTCCTCTGCCGCCGCCGGGGCTGACACGGGCGTCCGTGGAGGCCCTGCCGGTCCTCAGGCTGCTGGGTCCGGAAACGCCCGAGGTCCGCGAGGAGCCGAAGATCGAACGGATCGCCGGCATCTACCTCGACCGGCTCGAGCCCGTTTCAGTGGCTCAGGGGTGGGGTGAGCTTCAGAAAAACCGCAGCGTGACCGGAAACCCTCTCAGAATCGGCTCGCGGCGCTTTCCGCGCGGCATCGGCACGCACGCTCCCGCCACAATCGTCTACCGGCTGGACGGGCGCTACCGGGCGTTTCACGGCCTGGCCGGCCTGGACGCCATGCCCCACGGCTCGATCACCGTGGAGATCGCCGTGGACGGCCAGACCCGCTGGCGGAGCGACCTGCTGAGACGGGATGATCCGCCGGCGGAGTTCCACGTGCCGCTGGCCGGAGCCGTGGAACTGGCCATCGTCGTCACCGACGGCGGTGACAACTACACGGGCGACCATGCGGACATCGTCCAGGCGTGGCTGGAGGAATGATCCGGATGCCGCGCGGGCGGCCGGTCACGGGACCGGCGGGCTTACGGCCGGACAACCGTGCCCACCGTCGCACCGGTCACCACCCGGCGGATGTTGCCGCGCTTGTGCAGGTTGAAGACCACGATGGGCATGCGCGCCGCCTGGCAGAGATCCACGGCGCTGAGGTCCATGACCTTGAGCCGCTGATTGATGACCTGATCGTGCGTCAGCGCGCGGTAGAGCACCGCCTTGGGGTCTTTTTTCGGGTCGGCGCTGAACACCCCGTCCACCTGCGTGGCCTTGAGCAGGGCGTCGGCCCCCACCTCCACGGCCGACAGCGCCGCGGCCGTGTCGGTGGTCACGAACGGCCGGCCGGTGCCGCCGGCCATGACCACGACGTAGCCCTTCTCGAAGTACCGCAGGCAGCGGTGGCGGACGAAGGTTTCGCAGATCGAGGAGACCTGCAGCGCCGACATCACCCGGGTGGGCACGCCGAAGCTCTCCAGGGCCTCCTGCAGGGCCATCGCGTTCATCACCGTGGCCAGCATGCCCATGTAATGGGCCGTGGCCTCGGGGATCTGCGACCGGCGGGCGAACACCGCCCCGCGCAGGAGGTTGCCGCCGCCGATCGTGACCCCCAGCTGCACGCCCAGGGCATGCACCGACCGGATCTCGCCGGCCACCATGGCCAGAGCTTCAGGACAGATGCCGGCGCCGTCGGCCCCGGCCAGCCCCTCGCCGCTGAGCTTCAGCTGAACGCGCCGGTATTTCGGCCGGGCTTCCTTGTGCTTGCTGGTCCTGACCACGATGCAGCGCTCCTGAGCGGCAGCTCCGGTTGGGCCGCGGGCACCTGAATCATCGGGCCCGCGCCGCCCGGCGGAGGCACAATTTACGCCAGTCGTTCCCAAAAGTCGAACGGCGACCCGGCAACGCCCCGGCTCTCGGCTTGACGGGATCTGCAGAGCGAGTCAAACTCCGCTCAAGCCGGCTCAGTTCCGATCGGCGGCCCGCCGGGAGGTCCGGCTCCGCCGCCGCGCCGGTGCGAGCCGCCGGGAGAAACCGCGCATGTGCGCCGCCGACAGCCCCGCTCCACAGACCGGCCCGAGCGGCACCCGCATCCCGTCCGTGATCATCATCCGCTCCTGGCCCAAGATCGTCATGATGGTGCCCACCCTGGCGCTGTCTCTGATCTGCGGCGTGGTCATGGCCGTGTGGGGCGACCGCGCGGCGCCTGCCGAGTTCAGCCCGATTCATTACGCGGGCCTGGCCTTCCTGCTGATGCTGGCCGTCAACCTGACCATGCTGCTGTACGACCTCAACCTGCGGGGCTTCATCATCGTGGCCCTGCTGATCGTCTCGGTCGTGCTGGTGCTTTTCCTGCTGGAGCAGCGGCAGTGGGCGGTCTGGCGGTCGCTGGCCGGGATCTTCGGCGTGAGGGTCTTCGCCAACTCGGCGTTCTACTTCATGTTCGCCCTGGTGCTGCTGTTCAACCTGCTGATCGCCTGGGTCATCACCCGTTTCAACTTCTGGAAGATCGAACACAACGAGATCATCATCCACAAGGGCTTCATGCACGAGCAGGAGCGTCACCCCACCGCCCAGGCCCGCTTCAAGCTGGTCATCGAGGACGTCGTGGAATACGCCCTGATGGGCAGCGGAACCCTGGTGTTCTACTTCGGCGACAGCAAGACCGAGCACCGGCTGCCCACGGTGCTGTTCGTGCACCGCAAGGCCCGAATGCTCGACGAGATCCTGGGCCGCCTGGCGGTGATCGACACGCGTGCCGGCTGACCCGGCCGCAGCCGCCCCGGACGCTCAGGCCGGCGTCCGGACCCGCCGAGCCCTCATCCGACCGGTCGACGGACGGCATCAATGCGAAGAAGCCGGGCGGTTTCCCCGGCCGCCCGGCCCCTCGTCATGGCTCTCTCCCCATCTGTCGGCCGCGGGCCGCCCCCCCGACTTGCGGCCCGCGCGAGCCGCCGGTTTTCCCCTCACCGGCGGCGGTCCTGCTTTTGGGTTCCCTCCGGAAGGCACCGGACGCATGACAGGTCCGGCGGACCGTGTCCGTGCGTCTCGAGTTCGACCGGCCGGCGGGCTCATTTCACCCGCCGGCCGGGTCGATGTGCCTTCAGCGAAGCAGTGACAACACCGAAGCCTGGCGTGCGTTGGCGGCGCTGAGCAGCGCCACCCCGGCGTTCAGCAGGATGTTCTGCCGCTCCATTTCCGCCGTCTCGAACGCATAATCCGTCTTCTGGATGGCGTCCACGGCGTTGGTCATCTCGGCCTGCTGGGCCTGCAGCGAGGACAGGCTCGTGCCGACCTGGTACTTGTTGAAGCTGCCGATGCGGGCCGCTTGCATGGCCACCTGCTTGCCGGCCTGGCGGGCGATGGCCACCGCGTTCGTGCCGCTGGCGTTCAGCGAGTGGGTTCCGCCGCTCTTCATGTCGCGCAGGTAGCCCAGCCCCGACCGCCCCAGCTCCGCGCTATTCAGGCCGCCCATGCCCACCGTCGCCCGCGAATAGGTGTCCGTCCCGAGCTGGAACGTCGCGCCGCCTCCGGTGATCGTGATCGTCCGGGTACCGGTCGTCGTGCCGGCGAACGTGAAGCTCAGGCTGACGCCGTTGCCGGTGTAGTACACCTCGTTACCCTGAGCATTGGCCGTCTCACCGTTCACCCGGACCGTCGCGTCGGTTCCCGAGGTCTTCGCCACGTTGCCGGCTTGTGTCACCTTCTGCGACCCGTTCAGCACGCTGACGGTCACGAAGGCGTCCGAACCGGTGTCGGTGGTCATGAACTGCACCCGGCCGCCGGTCACGTTCGCGCTCACGCCGGTCATGCCTCTCACCCCGCGGATGGCCGACAGGATGTTGGCGCTGCCGTAGCTGCTCAGCAGCGTGATCGTGGCGCTGCCATACTTGCCGGTGATCTGCAGCGTGCTGGCCGTCGACATCGTGACGGCACTGAAGGTGTTGCCCGACGTTCCGCGCGTCGCCACGGCGGTCACGTTGACGTTCAGCGTCAGGTTGCCGGTGACGTTCGGGTTCCGCGAGTACACCTTGATGTCCTTGATCGCCGGGGCGCTGTTCGTATAAGCCTGGATGACGTTCTCCCCGGTGAAGATCTTCGTCCCGTTGAACTCCGCCTGCGAGAGCAGCCGGTCGATCTGATCGATGGTGTTGTCGATCTGCGCCTGGTAGGCGGCCTTCTCGGACGCGGAGATGCCCGAGCCCGTGCCCAGCGAGGCCAGACGCTCGATCTCGGCGGTCAGCATACTGATCTCGCCGAGGGTGTCGTCGGCCACGTTCAGCAGGCTCTTGGACCGCTGATTGCCTTCCACCGCGGCGTTGATCCGGGCCAGCTGCCCGCTCAACGCGTTCACGGCCACCATGCCGCTGGGGTCATCGGAGGCCCGGTTGATGCGCTGCCCGGTGGCCAGCCTCTCCATGGTGCGGTCGTTGGCGCTCTGCACCTTGGAGAGCGAACTGAGAATCCGGTAGGACAGAGAGTTCATACCGACTGAGAGTGCCATGCTAGGTCCCCTATGTTGTCCGGCGAAGAGTCAGGTTCGGACCAACGGTAAGATATAAAAAACGCGCGCCAAAAAAGATTCTGCGGAAAATTCGATTTGCCCGGCCCGGCCTTGCGCCCCAAGGACTTAGAGGTCAAGCGGCGACCTCGATGCCAGGGTCCGATTTCCCCGAATCCGGCCATTTTCCCGGCCAGCACCTCCGCCGGAGCGGAAACCGACACCCCACCGGTCCGCGAAAAACGCCCCGCCCCGGCCGGCCGGAGGATCCCGTACGCCGCTTGCCGCGTTGCATTGCTCCCGACCGCTTCTTACACTGGCCCCTGCAACGTTATCGGAGCGTCACGGGCCGCATGGCGTCGCAGATCCGCGCCAGACCCCCGACGCGCCGCCCTTGGAGGTTGCCGATATGCCCAACTATGCCCTGCTCACGGCCAGCGGACATGACCGCCCCGGCATCGTGGCGGCCCTGGCCGGCGTGCTTCTGGAAAGCGACTGCAATATCGAGGACTCGCAGATGGCCCGCCTGGGCCCCGACTTTGCCTGCATGCTCATGATCCGCATGCCCGAAGGCATGGTGGGCGCTCAGCTCGAACAGCGACTGGCCGGGGTGGTCCGCGACATGGGCCTGCGGGCCTATGCCCAGGACCTGCGGCCCGAGGAGGCCGCCGAGGTGCGGACCGAACACCCCAAGCACCTCATCCATGTGTACGGGGCCGATCGCAAGGGCATCGTCTACCGTCTGGCCCGGCATCTGGCCGACCGCAGCGTCAATATCACCAATCTCCACACCGAGATCATCCACCACCAGACCCCGCTGTATGTCATGATGATCGAAGTGGAGATCCCGCGGTTTGTGGACAGTGGCCGCCTTCAGGACGAGCTGGCCGCCATCGGTCGGGAAATCGACGTGGTGGTGTCCATGAAACCTAAGGACGACGCACGCTTCTGACGCTTCGACCGCCGGCGCCGCCGCCTCCCAGGACCGGGCGACCGGGGGGTTCCACCCCCAGGCAACCAGGCTTTCAGGCCCGTACAGCTGCCGGCTCGTCGAACTCGTCGCCCCGGAATGTGCTGCCCAGATAGATCCGCCGCACGTTCGGATCGTTGATCAGGTCGCGCGGCGCTCCCTCCGCCAGCACCTGCCCCTCATGAATGATGTAACTGCGGTCCGTGACCGACAGCGTTTCCCGGACATTGTGGTCCGTCAGAAGGATCGCAATGCCGTGCTGCTCCCGCAATCGGCGGATTTCCGCCTGGAGCCCCTCCACGGCAATCGGGTCGACACCGCTGAAAGGTTCATCCAGCAAAATCAGCTGCGGCTCCGTGATCAAAGAACGGGCAATCTCCAGCCGCCGCCGCTCGCCTCCAGAAAGGTCCCGAGCCAGCTGACGGGCCAGGTGCTTCAGGCCAAACTGCTCTAAAAGACTGTCCGCGCGAGCTTTGCGCTCTCTTCGCCCCAGCCGCATGGATTCCAGGATCGCCAGCAGGTTCTGCCGGACGGTCAACCGCTGGAAAACACTGGGCTCCTGCGAGAGATAGCCCAACCCCCGCTGGGCCCGCTTGTACATGGGCAACGGCGTGATATCCTCGCCGTTGAATATCACCTGCCCTCCGTTGGGCGTAATCATGCCGATCGTGATCCGGAAGCTGGTCGTCTTGCCGGCCCCATTGCGGCCCAGCAGGCCGACGATTTCCCCGTGCCGCACCTGGTAGCTGACCCGATCTACCACCGTCCGGTTACCGTATCTCTTGACCAGATTGATCGTTTCGAGAAGCGCGCCTGCGGCCGGCATGTCATCTCCAGCGTATGCCCCCGGCCAGACGCCCTTCAACCCGTGGACAACGTGTTGAAAAGCCTGATCCGAGCGACGATAAACCGCCTTTTCTTGGCTTGGGAGTATTCTCCCTAAATCAACCAAACATTACTATCACATTCCTAATGCGCGTCTTAAGTTCATCCAAAAAATAGAGTTACACAACACCATGATCGCCCATCCAATGGCTGCCTTACGATAAGCCCGACGCTCGGTGTTCTTCGCCGCCATGCGCCACCAACCGTTGGGAGCCATCGGTGGATAACTCGCGGATCATGCGGTCTCGTCGAGCAGTCACAACCCGGTCCGCCCTGTCCCAGCCGCTCCGACCGGTCCCTCCGGTACCCTCCCAGGTTCGGCGGTGCGGCCTGGCCGACCGGAGCCCGACGCCCAAGCCGCCGAGAACGTAGGGGCATGCCTGCCTCTGCAAAATACAGCCACCCGCAACCCCTCTGAGTGCACCGGACCTCCGGAGGCCCATAGAGCCAAGCCGGTTTTGGGGCCTCAGGCGGCCATCCGCCGCGTCCTCTGGAAACCCTGCAACCGCCTTTCTGAAGCCTCAGTCAACCTGTCTATAAGCCTCAGCCGGCCCTGTCAGCCCGTGCGACCTGCTCAGGCCTGCCTGGCGGCGGTGGATTCTACCGGATCCAGCGCATCCGGCCGAAGTTGGGGATCAAACCGATCCCCGGCGACCAGTCCGGGCGGTATCCGGCAGGCCAATAGACAAAAAACGCCTTGCCGATCAGTTGATCCTCCGGCACGGTTCCCGCCTTGTACTCCTCGCCCAGACCTTTGAGGTGTGGTCCGATCTCCCACCACAGCCGGGAGTCCTTGCTCGCCGGGCTGTTATCCCCCAGCATGTAGTACTCGCCGAAAGGTTCCTCACGCAAGAGGATCGGGCATCCCATCGTGCCCCAGCCCGGCCAGCCGATAAAGGGGTTGGTCACGATGTCCCGCGAAGCGGGGGGCCCGGATCGCCCCGCCGGGTGGCTCTGAGCCTCGTTCTGAATCACTGACCGGTAATACACGTCGCGTTCCAGCACGAGGTGCCGCAGCCTGCCGGCGAGCTTGCGGGCCCCGATGCGCACCTCCGAGGGCCGCGGCTGTTCTCCGTGCCGGCCCCGGCGGTAGGCCTTCTCCAGGTCGGGCGTCCAGGTTCCGGCGGCGACTTCCGTGCCGTTGACCTGGACCGATGCACGATAGTCCACGTTGCAGAACTCGATGCGGTACGCCCCGCCCGGCACGAAGGCGTCGGTGCGCGTCTCCCGCCCCAGCAATTCCCGGTTTCCGGGGTTCTGCAGGGCCGGGCAGTGGTGATCGATGCGCACCGTGCCGTCGGCCGAGAGATAGGCGAAGAATGTGTGGTCGTCGCGGTTCATCTGGAGGATCAGCGATCCGTCGCCGCCCTCGGGAAACCAGGTGAAGCGCAGCCGCAGATCACCGACGAGACAGTCCGTTCCGCCGCGTGACGAGCCCGGCGAGGGGTAGTTGTAGGCGTAAAAATCGGAGATGTCCCGGCCGGCGAACTTGATATAGGCCGGGTTGTCGTCGGGCACGCGGAACACGACCTCGCGGCTCGCGGTGTTCCAGGCCCCTGCCGAGGACCCGACCGGCTCCCATCGGGGACCCTGCTGGGCGCCGGTGCGGAGATGGCCGTAATCCGGCAGGAAGTCGTGGTCATAGACGACCATCCACAGCGCGTCCTGGGCTCTGCGGGTCTTCCGCTTGATCTCGAGCATCGGCAGGACTTTGCGGCCCAGCTCCTCCAGCCTGGCGGACACCGCGTCGCGTTCCATCGGTGCCTCGCCGGAGGCGTGCCGGGCGATGTCCAGGCGCAGCTGTTCGAAGGCGTCGATGATTCCCGGATCCCGGGCCCGCACGGTCGCCAGGGGGGCGGCGAACACGTCGCCGTCGATGATCTCCAGGATTTCCCCGGGCAGACCGACCAGTCGCTTGATGAAGTTGGTCTGCCCGTCGCGCGGATCCTTGAACACCGTAACATCCCATCGCTGGGGCCCCAGCAAGGCGCCGCCGATATCGAACGGCCACTTGTGCACCAGGATGCGATCGCCGCTGTCGGGCCGGACGATGCGCTCAGGGGGAATCTCGTCGGCCATGGTGTCGCAGTTGGGGCAGCGAAGCGTCAGCGAGCGTGGCGAGCGTCCGAGGGTCTCGTGAACCGCGCGGACGTCGTTCTCGGTGATGCCCCGGGCGTACTCGAAGCCGCAGGTCGAGCAGGTGCAGGTCACCTGATCGCCGTAGAGCGTCGCGGCCATGGAGCCGGTCGGGATGACGAACGCCTCGACGATGAACGCCCGGAACACGAACGCCAGAATGAAGGCGATGAGGATGGACTCCAGGGTGTCCCTGACTGTCTGTGCGGTACTCTTATGGGCGGATGCCGGGGTGGCCATGGATCCTCTCGCGCGGGCGAAGCCCGGGCGGACACCGGCCGCTTTCTGCCGCGTCAAGCCCGCCCACGAGGTCGGGACCCGCAGATGGAGGTGGCCGGCGGTCTTTCAGGCATCGCGCGCCCCGGAAAGCCCGCGACGACGCGCGCCTCCAGCGGCCGCAAGCCAGGGACGGAAGTCTAATGGGCTGTGCCGGAAGCGTCAAACGTTCCGCCGCCGTCGCCGGAAGTCTCGCACGGGGAACCGGACGAGTCGATCCACCCGCCGCCGAGCACCATCTCCTGTTCATACAGCACGACCGCCTGGCCGGGGGTGATCGCCGTCTGCGGCTCATCAAAGGTCACCCGCACGCGGTCGGCTTCCAGGAGTTCGATCACGGCCGGAGCCGCCTCGTGGGCATAGCGGATCTGCGCCAGGGCACGGAACGGCCCGGTCGGCGGCGGGATCAGCCAGCGCATGCCGGAGGCGGTCAGGCGGGAACCGGCCAGCGCCGACCGCGGGCCCACGGTCAGGGCGTTGCGGACCGGATCGATGGCCACGACGTAACAAGGCTGCCCCAGGGCCAGCCCCAGGCCGCGACGTTGCCCGATAGTGTAGTTTGACAGGCCGGAGTGGCGACCGATCTGGCGTCCCTGGGTATCAAAGACCGGCCCCTCGACGAAGGCCTCGGGATGCCGCTGTCGCACCACGGCGGCGTAGTCGCCGTCGGGGACGAAACAGATGTCCTGGGACTCCCGCTTGGCACCCAGCTTCAGTCCGAACCGGCAGGCATGCGCCCGGACTTCGGCCTTGGTCATCCCGCCAAGGGGCAGCAGCGTGCGTCCGAGCGTTTCGCGGCCGATTCCGAAGAGCACATAGGACTGGTCCTTCGCCCGATCGACCCCGCGGAACAGGCCCGGTCCGTGCCCGGTGGGCAGCACGCGTGCGTAGTGGCCGGTGGCGATGAAGTCGGCGCCGGCCGCCCGGGCGTACTCGGCGAGCCGGCCGAACTTCAGACGCTCGTTGCACAAGACGCAGGGATTGGGCGTGCGGCCGCGACGGTACTCGTCCACGAACTGCCCGATCAGCTCCTCGAAGGCCTCCCTGAAGTTCAGGGCGAAGAACGGCACGCCCAGTCGCCCGGCGACCGACCGGGCGTCGGCGGCGTCCTCGGCGGAGCAGCAGCCCCGGCTCGCCCGCCCGCAACCGTCCCCGTCGGGCCGCGCGATGCCCGTCCGCATGAACAGCCCCAGGACCTCGTAGCCCTGTTCGTGCAACAGGCAGGCTGCGACGCTGGAATCCACGCCGCCGCTCATGGCCACCACCACTTTGCCCGGACCACCACTCACGTTATGCTCCCCGGGAAGCACAGGCCCGGCGTGAGGCCCGGGCCGGCGCACAACCATTCGATTATAGCGGGGCCGCCCGAGCCTTCCCCAGCCGGGCGCGGAGACGACACGATGCAGACCCTGAGCATACGCACCCAGGCACGGTGTCAGCTGATCGACGTGACCGAGGACGTCCGCCGCGCGGTGCGCGAGGCCGGCCTGCGGGACGGCCATGTGATCTGCTACGTACCGCACACCACCGCAGGCATCACCATCCAGGAAAACGCGGACCCTGACGTGGTCCATGACTTCCTGCTCCAGATGGAGCGGATGGTGCCCCGTGATCCGGCCGGCTTCCGCCACGGCGAGGGCAACAGCGACGCTCACATCAAGGCCTCGCTGACCGGGCTCTCGCAGACCGTGCTGGTGCGGGACGGCCGGCCGGTACTGGGAACCTGGCAGGGCATCTACTTCTGCGAATACGACGGTCCGCGGCAGCGCAACCTGCTGGTGCACTGCGTGCACGGCTGACCGGCCCGGGCGGCGGCCCCGACATGGCCGGCGGGGAATCAACCGGCAGGATCGTCGCCGGCGGAAGGTCGCTTACAGACATGACCGACGATCAGGAGAGAAAAGTCGGGGCTCGCTGCCGCACCTGCGGACGGCAGTTGACGTTGGCCGAGTTCCGGGCCTGCACCGGCCTGGGGCATTTCTGCGCCGACCACATCCCGCTGGGCACGTCCGCGTCCGCGCGGGCCGCCCGGCCAGCACGGAGTCCGTCGCCGCGGAAACGCGACCCAGGCGGCGGCGGGCGGCACCGCCGGGTGACGGACTCCGGCGAGGTGGAGTACTTCTGCAAGGCCCAGTTCGCCCGCACGGGGACGCTCAAGAGCGGCCGCCTGACCTGCGCCCATCCCTCCTGCATCGCCGGCCAGGCGGTGTTCGTCTGCGACGGTATCGGCTACGGCCCCCAGGAGATCGCCATGCTGTTCATCAAGGACCCCGACGGTCGCAGCCTGGCCGAGCGCCAGGGTTTCACCTGCCACGCCTGAACCACCGGCCCCCGGCGGCGGTGATCACAGTTTCTCGAAGGGCCACATCTCGATGCCGCCGTCCAGCACCCTGACATTCTCGAAGCCGGCGGCCCTGAGGACCAGCGCCGCCTCGTACCCGCGCAGCGAGATCCGGCAGAAGGTGACGATCGGCCGGTCGCGGGGCAGGTCGTCCAGCCGGCCGCGCAGGGCCCCCAACGGCATGAGCGTGCTGCCGGGCAGGCGGACCTGCTCGTATTCGGCGGGCGTCCGGGCATCGAGAAACAGGAACTCCTCGCCGGCCTCCTGCATCCGCCGGACCTCCATGGCGGTGATGCCGTCCATCAGCCCGTCGAGCTTGTTGCGGGCCACGTTGGCCGCGGTGATGATGTTGTCCATCGCCTCGGCGTACGGCGGGGCGTAGCACAGGTCGGCGTTGGCCAGGGCATCGACCGTCATGCCCGCGGTCAGGGCCATGGCCACGACGTCGATGCGCTTGTCGCCGGCGCCGGGTCCGACGGCCTGGGCGCCCAGCACGCGGCGCGTCGCCCGATCGACCACGAGCTTGAGGTACAGCGGCCGGGCCGAGGGCATGTAATGGGCTTTGTCCGGGGCCGGAGTCAGCGCGCAGACGACGTCGTAGCGGAGAGCCCGGGCGGCCGATTCGGTCAGCCCGGTGCGGGCCACGCAGAAGTCGAACACCTTGCATACCGTGCTGCCCAGCACGCCGGGGAAGCGCTCGTCGCGGCCGCAGATGTTGTCGGCCACCACGCGGCCCTGCTTGTTGGCCGTCGAACCGAGCGGTACGTAGCAGGGCCGACCGGTCAGGATGTCGACGCACTCGACGCAATCGCCGGCGGCGTAGATGTCCGGATCGCTGGTGCGCAGGTGATCGTCCACCTTGATCGCCCCCGTCGTGCCGATCTCCAGTCCGGCCTGCCGCGCCAGAGCCACGTTGGGACGGACGCCGATCGCCAGCACGACCATGTCGGCCGGCAGCATTCCGCCGTCGGTGACCACCCCGCGGACCTTGCCGTCGGGGCCGCCCTTGAGACCCAGCACCGGCGTGCCGGTCATGACCTTCACGCCGTGGGCTTCCAGGTGCTGCTCGACCAGCGCGGCCACTTCCCAGTCGAGGATGCGCAGGATCTGGGGCTGGGCCTCGACGATGGTGACCCTTGAGCCCTTGCAGGCCAGAGCCTCGGTGATCTCCACGCCGATCAGCCCCCCGCCGACGATGACCACGTCGCGGGCCTTGCCGGCGGCCAGGGCCGCCCGGATGCCCTCGGCGTCGTTCACGCCATGCAGGGTGTAGACGTTCTCCAGACCGACGCCGGGAATGTCGGGCACCACCGGCGAGGCTCCGGTGGCCAGCACCAGCTTGTCGTAGGGCAGACTGGACTCCCGGCCGGTGACGCCGTCGCGCACCGCGACCGTCCGGCTCCGCCGGTCGATGGCGATCGCTTCGGTCTGGTTCATCACCCGCACATTCTTGACCTGCTGGAAGAAGACCGGATCGCGGACGGCCCCCAACGCGGTACTCATCAGCTCCTTGTGGTCCTGGACGACACCCGAGATGTAGTACGGCAGCCCGCAGCCGGCGTAAGAGAGGAAGCGGCCCTTCTCGACGATGGTGACCTCGGTGTCGGGTCGCAGGCGGATGATGCGGGCCGCGGTCTTGGGGCCCGCGGCCACGCCCCCGATGATCACGACTTTCATGGGCCTGTTCACGGCCTGGTCCTCCCGTTGATCCTCACCGGCCATCACCGCCGGCCATTGGACGACGATCCGGGCCCCGCCCAGGTCGCCGGCCTCGGCCCACACCCTTCCGCCGGCGGCGGCCACCACCGCCCGGACGAACGCCAGCCCCAGGCCGGTCCCCGGCCGGGCCGATCCGACCGCGGCGGCTCCGCGCACGAACGGCTCGAACACACGATCGCGCTCGCCCTCGGGGATCCCGACCCCCGAGTCCGAAACCGTCAGTTCGGCCAGCTTGGCCGCAGCGTCCAGACGGGCCCGCACGCGGATCCGGCCGCGGTCCGGGGTGTACTTGAAGGCATTGTTCAGCAGCGCGTCGATCACCTCGGCCAGCGTGTCCTCCAGCCCTCGAACCCGGGGCTCCTCGTCGGAAACCTCGACCTCCAGGTCGATACCGCGCCGCGCCGACTCTTCCGCGTAGCGCTGCTGGGCCAGACGCACCAGGGCCGCGAGGTTCACGATGCCGGTCGGGGGGGGCTGCCGGCCGGCACGGGCGATGGCGAGCATGCGCCTCGCGGCCTCGGCGGCCTGCTCACAGCGGTCCAGTGCCCGGGATAGCAGCCGCTGCTGCTCGGCGGTCAGCGGACCGGCCGCGCCGCCGACCACGGTACGCAGGATGGTGGCGGCCGTGGCCACGGGCGACTGCAACTGGTGCGCGGCCAGCGAGGCGAAGTTGATGTCCGCGGGCTGGATGCCGTCGGTGGACATGGGCTCCCGCATTCTACCTGATGCCGGAGCCTTCACACAGCGTCGAAACCCGCCGACTTACCCGCCACGCCGGCACCGGCGACCTGAAGCGCTGCGAACCGGATCGGCGCCCCCCGGCGGACGAGATCACCGGGGGAGCCGGGAGCAGGGACGGCTTGCCGCCGTGGCCGGGCGACGGTTATAGTGCGCCACATGGCGGAGACGGTTTCCGGCGAAACGACCTGGACAGTCGGTCGGCTGATTCAGTGGACGACCAGCTGGTTCGGTCAGCGGCAGGTCGAGGGAGGCCGCCTGGCTGCCGAACTGCTTTTGGCCCGGGCGATGGGCTGCCGCAAGATCGACCTGTACACACGCTACGACCAGGAACCCACCCCCGAGCAGCGCTCCGCCTTCCGCGAGCTGGTCCGCCGGGCAGGCGAACACACGCCGATTGCTTACCTGTTGGGCCGGCGTGAGTTCTTCTCGCTGGAGTTCGAAGTAACCCCTGCGGTACTGGTACCCCGCCCGGAAACCGAAGCCCTGGTGCAGCGGGCGGTGGACATCTGCCGCGGCAAGCCGGAACACGCATGGCGGATCGCGGACATCGGAACCGGCAGCGGCTGCATCGCGGTGGCGGTGGCGAGGTTCGCCGCCAATTGCGCGATTCTGGCCACCGATATCTCGGATGAAGCCCTGCAGGTCGCCATCTGCAACGTGGCGACCCACGGGCTGCAAGACCGCATCAGTCTGGTGCAGGCCGACGGATGCCGTCTGCCCGGGGACGCCGTGCCCGCGGGGGGCTTCGATCTGCTGGTTTCCAATCCGCCTTACATCAGCGACCGCGTCTGGGCCGCTTTGCCCCCCCACATCCGCGATCATGAGCCGCGCCTGGCCCTGACCGGCTGGGGGGGCGACGGGCTGGAGATGTACCGCCGATTCGCCGTCGAGGCCCCGGCCATCCTGTCGCCTGGCGGACGCCTGCTGGTCGAGATTGGCCACGACCAGCGGTCGGCGGTCGAGGGAATCTTTCACGCCGCCGGCGGCTGGGGGTTCACCGGAGCCTATCGTGACCCCACGGATCCCCACGATCGGGTGCTGGAGTTCGTCCTCCTCTCCCGCGAAGCCTCAGGTCGGGGCTGAGAATCGGAAACTGAGAACAGAGGACGGAGAATAGAGAACGAAGAAGGGAGAACCAGCCGCCGCGCGTCGCAGAAGCCGACTGCCGGATCGGACGGAGCCGCGCAGGAGACAAGCCATCCGGGACAGGAGCCCGTTATTCATCCCCGATGGCATTCTCAGAATCCGAACCTCTCGCCGGCCTTTCTCCGTTTCTCCATTCGCCGTTCTCGATTCCTCATTCTCAACTGTCCATTCCCCATTCTTCGGCGGTGCGTGCCTGACGCCTGCGCGGAAAAGAGCGAGACGCCCGGGCTCCCGCGGGAGACACCGGGCGTCTTTTTGTAGATTCCCGTCCATTCGGACCGGCGGTTTGCCTCGTGCGGCACCCGCTCAGCCTCCCCAGGACCAGTTCACGCTCATGCCGCCGTAGAGGTTGTCCTGAGTGACATCCTCATCCTCGAGGTTGCCGAGGGCATCCGAGAAGTACAGCATGCCGGAGATGCTGACGCTGCCCGCCCAGCTGGGCAGATGCAGCAGCGGCGTCAGGTCATAGCTGACCTGCAGGCCGATCTGCTGGTAGGCCGCCTGCAGGTGGTTCGCGTTGTTCCGGCCGAGATACCGTTTCAGCACCCCGCCGTCGATGCCCATGATGTAGGACGGAGTGATGGTGAGATTGTCCACACCGGGGATGGTGAAGTCGTGGCTGATGCCCATCTCCATCCACACCCCGCCTGAGCCGATGCCGACGTCCTGGGCAAACAGGAAGTAGGGGTTCAGGACGCCGTCCTCGTTGTCCGGGAACGCCCACTTCCACATCCATGCGTCGTTGTGCTCGAGCTTGAAGTACCACTCGTGCGTCTTGTCGTCGTTGTTGTTGCCGCGGGCCCCGTCCCGGCGCAGGAGCTTCTGCAGCTTGGGATATGTGTAGAACGTATACCCCAGCGTCAGGTCGGTCGCGATCGGCTCGATGCCGTAGGTCCAGCGGATGCCGTAGTCGATCTCCTGGAGATTCGAGCCGGCGGCGTACGGGTTGAGCTTCTCCTGGTCGGCGTACCACTCCCAGAAGGTGTCGAACCCGAACGTGCCCCACGTGCCCGTGTTCCAGTCGATCGAGGTGGTCATCTGGTGGTTGAGTTTCTCGCGGCCCTCGCCGTCATACTCGGACCAGTTGACGCCGCGCCACATGTAATCCGTCATCAGGTAATAGGACACGCCCAGACTGATCGGCAGGCCGGGCTTCTCGGCCGGCTCGGTCTGTTCGACCTGCGTGCGGGTCATGGTCGTCTGGGTGGACTCCTGGGCGGCGGGCTGATCGGCCTGGGCCAGGCTCAGAGTTTCAGCCTTCTCGAAGTCGTTGGCGGCTGTCGCGGCGGCGACCGCTCCGAGCACGCACACGCCCGCGGCCAGCCCGGCCGCGAACCACCATCCCGGTGGCCCTGTCATTCTCTGCTTGTGCACGCGATCCTACCTCCTTTCAGGAGGACCGGCGCGCCGCTGCGCCGGCCGGCCGAAGCTGCCGGCCGGGGCGGGCGCCTGTACCGTTTCCTCAGACGCCAGGCGATCAGATCACGTCGGTGACCACCGGAACGAGGTTCCACACGGCGTCGCGGATCAGGGCGGCACTGCCGTCGATCAGCGTGGTGCTCCAGATGTTCGCCCACAGGTTGTCGGTGATGCAGCTGTTGAGCAGGAAGCCGCCGGCGACCGACAGACCCACCATCTTCACGATCCGGCTCATCGAAATCTCCTTTCAGCTGTTGAGCGGCGCCGCGCCGACGCCGCTTCCTGTGATACCGCCGCGCCGCGCACCCTCCCATGGTGCCCGACGCCAGCGGCGACACTACAGGTGGATGTATGGCCCGCCCTCGACCGTGGGACCTGAGAGTCAGGGGCTGGGAAAAAACTGCTTACCAATCCGCGGACGCCGGTTCGCGCCAGAACCGGCCGTCCGCTCGCTCCGTCCTTGCCATACCTGAAGGCTCATCAGCACGCCGTCGACGGTCATCACCGAATGGGACTCGTACCACGAAAACCCGCACGATTCAAGTCCGAAGGCGTCTTAAATCCTGAAGATTTGCGGCCTCGACGACCAAGCCTCCGCTTTGCACGAGAGCACCCGAAAAAAGGGCCAAGTGGTGGGCGGAACCCTGATGCGCCTGTTTCATCGGGGATCCGCAACGAGCGGCGGCCACACACCGCCAAGACCCGCCACCACTTGACCCTCGGGCAGCGACCCCCCAACCCCGTCGGCTTGTCTCCTTTGTCCAACGCCCGGAGCAGTCGGATCGCACCCGGAGAACCGCTTGAACGCCCAACCTGTCTGCCAGGCGCTGCGGAACGCACCTGTGGGCCTCCCAAGGCCTTGCCTGCTGGTCCGCGCCTACAGACCCGCCACACCTGATTGCACGACGCGTGCCATCGCCGCGGCATGCATCGCCAAGAATCCCGAATCGCACTTAGCATCTTTTATTGCAATCATTTATAATCAAATGAACGCCTCTTTTCACGGGTTGACGGATCGCCGGACAACAGTAGGCGTTTCCCTGTTTGCCGCGTCAACAGGCAATTCGAAGGTCCCATGCTTTGATTGGGAGCAGAGAGACCCTGATGGGTTGCGGTGGGGGTGGAGCATCGGCCGATTTCCGACCGCTGCTCGGCTCAGGCGTCCTGACAGCAGGAGCCGCTCCGTGGGGTATCCGCCCCATCCTCCCGGGTTTCGTGCACACTCCTTTGAGACGCCCCGGGCCGTCATCCCGACCACCGCTGAATCCTTTGGCGGAAACCGCGGCGGTTTGACATTCACCATGCGGCAGATGGTCTGCGATCGGATCGCGGCCGGCCGCTGTTATCGGCCGCTGAGGATTCTTCTGCGGCCCGGCAGATCAAGCGTGCAGTATCCAAGGCTGAATTTCGCGTTTTTCGCGCCTGAGGCGTTTGAAGCGTATTGAATACTAGAGGGGAGAGGGGAAGGGACACGCGCCGGTCGGCTTCCGGGGAACCAAGGTCCATGCGTCTGCTGGATTTCATCAGAAAGCTTGGTGGCGAAGAAAACGTGCATGTCTCCGGCTCCGGCGGCGGGCGCGGCTCGGTGAACCAAATCCATGATCTGCGCGCTTCCCGGGCCAGCGAAGAAGCCACGGGCCCTGCCGACCGGCCGCCGGAGCCTCGCGCACCCCTCCTGGACCCCTTCGAGATGCTCGCCCGCGAGCCGGATCCGGCCGGCCAGGCGAACCTGACGTTGTTTCCGGACGTCTGGCTTCCGCCTCGCCGCCGGTGAACCGGGAGGTTCGCCCCGCCCGCCGGTCCGATGCTGCCGGGAATCCGTTCTGACCGGCTCAGCCTCATGCCGCGGCCGAGTCGCGGCGGGGTGCCGCGGCTACTTGAGTTCAACAGTTTTGACGTAGGCGGCCTCGAACGAGTAGTCGTTGGCGTGGAACTCGATACGCACCTCGACATCACTGCCGGGAACCGCCCGCACCGGCACGGTTTCGGTCACGAACTCGCCGCCGGTATCGATGACCTTCTCCATCGCGGGCTTGCCGCCGATCATCACCCGCATGAGGCAGTCCCCGTGCTGGGTTTCGGTGGCGACCTCGATCGTCAGTGTGGCCGTCTCCGAATCGGGCATCTTGAGCGTCGCGGCGATCGCGCCGGGGCTGTCGGGCCGGATCGGGAAGAGCATCAGCACGTTGCTGCGCCCGTATTCCGCCGGGTAGAAGCCGCCGCGGAAG
Organism: uncultured Phycisphaerae bacterium; assembly: GCA_938005315.1. Lineage (GTDB taxonomy): Bacteria > Planctomycetota > Phycisphaerae > UBA1845 > PWPN01 > CALLOB01. The sequence goes on along the minus strand of CALLOB010000063.1, from coordinate 4,931 downwards.
GTGCACGTCGCCGTAACCGGCTGCCAACGGTCGTCCCACAGGGCAACCTCGTTGGCGGTCGCCGGCAGCATGAGCATGCGGGCCTCGTCGGCCCACTGCTCCAGTCCGGCCGGCGGGCGCGGCTTCTGGCGGGCGATGTCGAATCCCTCGGCGGTCACGAGTCCGCCGGCCCGGCGGACCACGGTCTCGGCGACGGCCTCGCAGGCCGGCACCAGCGTGTTGAAGCTGTATTCCGTGCCGAGGAACGTCCGGTCGGCGATCGCGGGGATGCCCGCCACGGCTTCCCCCAGGGCCTTATAGCCCTTCATGCAGCCGATGATGCCGCCGGCGTTGGCCGTGGAGGAGTCGGCGTCCTGGCCGCAGCGGGTGCAGATCTCGACGGTCCTGAGCAGATCGCCGCCCCCGTAATACAGCCCGATGACGATGTAGGCGCCGTTGAGCTTGGCGTCGATGTTGTGGGGGTTGCCGGGGATGCAGTCCAGGTCGTCGTTCCAGCGCCGCTCGACCTCGTGCCAGGCCGCCAGCCAGTCGTCCGGGTGGGCCTGGCAGGCCCGGATGGTGTCGGTGATGCACCGGTGGTACTGCGAGGCCCGCGGGATGCAGGCCAGGCCCGCGCGGACGACCTTCATCACGTCGCGGCTCTCGAAAAAGGCCTCGGTGTACATGCCCGCGACGAACATTCCGCCGTAGACGCCGTCGCCGTAGTTCATGATGTGCCCGAACACGTCGCACAGCCGGTTGGACTCGCCGGGCATGCCCGGCGCGACGATTCCCAGCACATCGGCCTCGATCTGGAAGTCGATGTCGTCGCAGTGGCGGTTGTAGCGCGGCTGTCCGGACAGCGGCGGCATGATTCCCCGGCGCACGTTGGCCCGCCCGTAGTAGTTGGCGTGCCACAGCGGATAGGTCGTGGCGGCGAAGGCCTGGCCGGCCTGCGCGGGCGTGATGTCCAGACCGTGCCTCTGGAGGGCCGCCAGCCAGGTCAGCTCGACGTAGACGTCGTCCTGATTGGTGGCGTTGTGGATCTTCGCCGGATCCCAGGCCGGGATCGGCCCGGTGACCGGTTTGCCGTTGGACTGGAACTGGTAGGGCTCGCCGTAGCACACGCCGATCATCTGTCCGGCCCAGGCGCCGGCGCAGCGGTCGCGGTACTCCTCGCGTGACAACCGCGAACCGCCGGTCGCGCAGCCGCAGAGCGCCGCCAGCACCAGCCCCAAGGCTCGAAGCGTCCATTGCGTCGTGTACGTGCTCATGCCACATGCTCCCCCGCTGGGTTCCGGTCCGCAACACGGCCGCGCCGGCGGCCCGGCCGCATCCTATCTGACCCGCCGGCCACGGGCAACCGGCTGGAACACTTCGATCAAAGGCTCCGGGAACGCGTTGCCGCAGGGCTTGAATGCTCTCGCCGGTCAAACCACACTGCTGCAAACGGCGCATCGCGTCACCGCTCGAGCCGGCAGGTCGCCGCACGCGGGGAAGTCACAGACCATGAACCGCATCCATCACCGGGCATCGCCGGCGGCGGTGCTGATTACGGCGTCGCTGGCCCAGGGCTGGTCGGCGCCGGTGAACATCACCGGGCTGGCCGGGCAGCGCGAGTTCGGCCCGCGCATCGCCGCCGACGCGGTGGCGCAGCAGGATTTTGTGATCACCGGCGAGGGGCCCGTTCTGCCGGCGACCGCTTTCACGGCCACCGCCGGCAAGCAGACAGTACAGTTGACCTGGAACCATTCGGCCTCGGGCCACAGCAGCGGCACGCGGGTGGTGATGCGCGCCGACCACCCGTCGGCGGGGCCTTCGGACGGTGCGGTGGTTGTCGATCAGGCGGGGACACCCGGACAACAGGTTGTCCACCTGCATTCCGGACTGACGAACGGCCGGACCGCCCATGACGCCGCGTTTCCCTGGTTCCAGGACGCCGCGGGGGTCTACTTCCGCGCGGCGGCCGACACGCTGGCCCAGGCCACGCCGCCCGGGCCGGCCGATCTGGACCGCGACGGGGACGTGGACCAGGCGGACTTCGGCCTGCTCCAGGCGTGCCTGACCGGACCGTTCGTTCCGCAGACCGATCCGGCCTGCGTCGCGGCCCTGCTGGACCCCGACGAAGACGTGGACACCGACGACGTGGCCGTATTCCAACGCTGCAACAGCGGACGGGGCGTTCCGTCGGCCCCGAACTGCGCTAAGTGACAGCACCCCGAAAACGGAAGTGGCCGACCCTTTCGGATCGGCCGTGCAATGCATTGGGCGCGGTAGGATTCGAACCTACGAAGGCATAAGCCAACGGGTTTACAGCCCGTCCCCTTTGACCACTCGGGCACACGCCCAGATGAGCTTCCCGCCTGTAGGAAATCGGCCGTAAGAGCCACCGTGCGCGACGGAACGACCGTTCGCCATATGGCGACCTTCCGCTGCGGGATCGGCCGAATTATGCCATATTCCCTTGCCGCGGTCAACGCCTTGCCGTCCCGGGCGGCCGACCCCAAGGGCCGTAACGCGAAGGGGATACGTCAGAGACGCCCTGCGTCTGGTCACCACCGGCTCGAGGAGGAGACCGGGGGCCCCGTGAAGCCCGGGCCTGACCGGTTGCCCGGCTCACTGATTGCGGGCCAGCCAGTCCGATACCATGAAAGGCTTGCCGCGGGTGGCCAGCTCGCCCCGGACGTAGTGGGATCCCCGGGGGACGCCCTTGACGATGCGTGTTCTGGGGTCGTTCACGAACCTGGCGCGGGTGTCGGCGAACAGAGCGTTGATTCCGTTGAGATGGTAGCCGGTCTGGCCGCCGAAACAGGCATCACTCATCCGAGGTGGAATCATATGCCGACCTCGCTGGGGCTGTGGCAACGGTCCGAGGAACTCAGCGGCCCGGCCTCGGTCAACTCCATGGGATCGGTCATGTAAAGACGGGCTGGGGTTTCTTCCTTTGGGATTCATCACCGGGCCGGGGATAGGTTTCGGGGCCGGCAAACCGCGGTGACTGGCCCGCGGCCACCGGCAGGGCGTAGCTGTAGGAGCCGATGGGACCGTTGGCGGTGTCGTGCGAAGCCACGTAGCCCTGGCTGCCCTCGCGCCATGCCCGATGGACGGTTGATGAACGCTGCCCTGCCACGCGGTCCGCCCCCGTCGGCCTCCTGAGTGCCTGGGGCAGTAGAAGCTGTCCATCACGTTGTCCATGAAGCGGAGATACGGACCCCCGTTGTTCACCTTGAACCAGTCGCCCGGCTGGCCGCCCGCGAGCCCCAGGTAATACCGGCCTTCCGCAAGGGTATAGCGGAAGTTCCCCGCGAAGGGCAGCTAAGGCTTGTGGTCGTTGGCGTACTGAGCCATCCCGGTGCCCTCCTGTTTGAAACTGGACAGGCCCACGGAGCGGCGTGCGGTCTCACGCGATCGGCCCATGGTGGCAAGAGGATGTTGACGAGAATCGCAATGATCGCTACAACTACCAGAACTTCAATAAGCGTGAATCCGCTGACTCGGCGAGCCGCGCGATCGGCTCCATGGATTGCGCGTCGGCCGTGCATGCCCATACTCCCACTTGCTGCACTGCGCGGTCGACTTCACTGGCCGAGTGCGGGTCGACTGCTAATCGTCTCAACAGTCGACAAGCATACCCTTTTTGCAGCACGGGAGGCACCATTGATGAAAAAATCGTCCGGCCAAGCCGAGGGGTTGAGCCGCTGCTTCCCGCCGGCAATTCCGGCCGAGCGCTGAATGCGATATATCTATATTATCAGAAACGACTTAGATCCGATTTAGCAATATCCTCCAGCACATTCAGGCCCTCGGCAAGAGCTCCGGCGTCGATGACCAGCGGGGGGTTGAGCTTGACGGCGCAGCCGCCCACGCCGACCGGGGAGAAAAGCATCACGCCCCGTTTCACGGCCTGATGGACCAGATGCCAGGCGGGCTCGGGATCAGGCTCAGTCGTTCCCGGGCGGGTGAATTGCAGGGCCCCCACCAGTCCGATCGAGTCGATGCGCCCGATGCGGTGGCCGGCGGCCCGCTGGATGCGGTGAAGCCCCTCTGCCAGGATCGGGGCGAGTTCGGCGGCGTTCTCGATCATTCCCTCCCGGCGGATCGCCTGGAGATTGGCCAGTGCCGCCGCGCAGCAGACCGGATTGGCCGAATGGGTGCTGGTCATCTCTCCGGGGCCATAGAGGCTCATGAGTTCCTTCGTTCCCAGCACGGCCGAGAGGGGCATGCCTCCGGAGATGCCCTTGCCGCAGGCGACCAGATCGGGCACCACCCCGAGGTGAGAGAAGCCGAAGGGCTTTCCGGTGCGTCCGAAGCCGGCCTGGACCTCGTCGAAGATCAGCACCGCGCCGTGCCGGTCGCACCAACGCCGTAACGCCTGAGCGTAGTGCGGGGGCATGATGGCAGCGTTGCAGCCCTGGTAGGTCTCGCTCATCACTCCGCAGACGTCGTCGGGATTGACTCCGGCGGCGGCGAGGGACCGCTCGAAGACATCGAAGCCGGTATCCGGCTGGCGGAAGCCGTCGGGGAAAGGCACCTGGACGAACGAGGGATTCGGCGCAAGCCATTGCTTGAGCGCCGGGGCGCCGCCGGCGAGCTGGGCGCCCATAGTCCGGCCGTGAAAGGCGTTATCAAAAGAGACGAATACGGTCTTGGCCGGCCCGCCGAGTCTGATGCCGTTCGTCCGGGCGAGCTTGATGCAACACTCCGTGGCCTCCGAGCCGGTGGTCAGCAGGAAGATACGGCTCAGCGGCGGCGGCAGCCAGGATGCAAGCTCCTCCAGAAGGCGAGCGCGGATTTCCGTGGGAAAGCAGTAGGCATGATAGAGGCCTTGGTCGGCGATCCGCCGGATCGCCTCGGTGATGCGGGGGTGGGCATGCCCGGCGGAGGTCACCAGAACACCGGAGGAAAAATCGATCCATCGGTTGCCCCAGGGGTCTTCCACGATCGCACCGGCT
>CALLOB010000062.1 GCA_938005315.1 uncultured Phycisphaerae bacterium | reverse complement strand
GCCCGCGTGGCACCGACGACATCCACGATCAGACCGTTGATGCCCTTGTTGTACGTGGTGTAGTTCGCGGTGGTGGCCATACCCGCACCGGGCAGCAGAGGACTCCTGCTGGTGTCGATGGCGTCGGCGTCGTCGTTGTTGAGGCCGGGAATCGGCGCCGGATCCAGGGCAATCTTGTTGCCGTCATAGTACGACTGGTTGTAGAACACGTAACGACCGACCACGGCGGTGGCCGGCGGCGGCTGGGCGATGGCCAGGTCGTCGGCATCGACGTCGCCGTCGCAGTCCAGGTCGCCCTGGGCGTAGGTGGCGCCGCTGGTGATGCCGATGTTGGCCGTGATGGTGGCCAGATCGGTCGCATCGACGTCACCGTCCAGATCCAGGTCGCCCAGCCGGGTGTCGAGGATGTTCTCGACGATCTCCTTCAGGTCGTCGCAATCCACGTCCAGATCGCCGTCCATGTCGGCGCTGAGGTCGATGACCGCGGCGTCGTCCAGGTCGGCCCAGTTACCCTGATTGGCCTTGACGTACTCGACGTCGGCCAGGTTGACCACGCCGTCGGCTCCCTGGGGCAGGGCGCCCGGAGCGGTGCCGATCGCCGAGCCGGCGACGTCGCCGCGGCTGTCGCCGTTGGCATACGTGCCGCAGGCCAGCGTGGTGCCGAAGAAGTTGCCGCCGCTCCAGTTCGCATCGACCAGGGTGAAGCCCTGCTTGCGGTTGAGCTTGCCGGTCACCGGATCGATGGCCAGGCCGTCGGCGAAGTAGCGGACGTCCTTGGCGTCGAAGTTGCCGTTGCCGTCGAAATCGCCGATCACGTGCATGATGGGCACGTTGCCGGCCTGACTGCGGGCGTTGCCGGGCACCGGCACCACCTGCCAGGTGTTGAGCGTCAGGCGGTCGGCGTAGGCCAGCATCATCTCGGGGATATCGTTGAGGTTCCGCTGGCCGTCATAGAAGAAGTCGCCCATGACCTTGTTGCGGTCGGCCAGATAGCCCGAGCTGATAGTATACGCCGTGGTGTTGACGTAGTACTTGTAGGCCCCGGTGGTGCTGCCGTCGTCGTACTGCGTCTGCGGATAGCTGCCGTAGGGCAGGGCGACGCGGGCCGGCACGCGGTGCGCCGGGCGGTCCACCAGCACACCGGAGGAGTTCAGACCCTTGCCGTACGGGAAGGTATCGCCCTTCACGCCGGCGATGGTCCAGCCCAGGTCGTTGTTGGTGGCCATGTAGCTGGCCAGGTTGGTGTTCCAGGCCGTGCCCTGGGCGGCGTAGGTGCAGGGCAGCCACGCGGGGCTGCTGACCGGCAGGGCCTCGATGCCCGCGGGCAGGAAGTAGGTCCGGGCCAGGAGCCAGCCGGGCATGAAGTTCTCGGTCGGCGGCGGGGGCAGCGGGATCGACTCGAACTCGGCCACGCTGTCCTGGATGTTGTTGACGTAATCGGCCGCGCCCTGGTTGGTCACCGCCGGCTTGGTGGCGTCGTAGCGAGGATCCGCCGGGTCGCGGTTAGCGTCCGGGTGGCCGCGGGTGGCGAAGGTCTGCGGGCCGGCGATCTGGTAGCCGGTGCAGGGGTCGGCATTGTAGATGATGGCGCTCTTGGTCGGGCGCACCGCGGTCGTGCAGACCGGGTTGCCGGCCATGTCCTCGTCGTAGATCACGCCGAGGATCTCGTACTTGCCGTCGTTGGCGTCCTTGGCCGCGCGGCTGGAGCCGGCCACGCCGCTGTAGCCGATGGCCAGACCGTGGTGCTGGACGGCGTCCTCCATCAGGCCGGAGCCGCCGCAGTTGACCCACTTGCTCCCCGGCCCGACTTTCACGTCGTTGGCCGCGTCCTCGGCGATCTTCCTGTTGCTGTTGTCGCCGCGGCCGTAGCTGGGATCCAGGCAGATGGAGTTCATGGCCGCGTTGCGGGTGCCGGAGCCGGCATCGCGCGTGCAGACCAGCAGATTCTCGCCGTTGGGCATGCGGCCGGTGGCGAAGAGGTGCCGCAGTTCGGTGTACTTGATCTCCTGCTTGCCCGTTCCGACGTTGGCGATGACCGCCACCGGGACGTGGGCGGTCAGGTTGTCGTAGACCGTGTTGGCGTTCGGGGAGGCGTAGTTGAGGTTCAGGCATTCGGTGGCCGGGTCGATGATATTGTCGCCGTTGCAGTCCAGGCAGCGGTTCTTGAGCTGGTTGCTCTGGCCGCCGGGATCGATGGCGGTCTTGTAGGACTTCAACGGGTTCAACCCGTAACCCGGCTGGGCGGGAGTGACGTCCCAGTTCGGCGTGCCGGGCTCGGTGACGAACCACGACAGCGGAACGTCCATGACCGCGATATCGATGGTCGCGGGTTCATACGGCGTGAAGCTGTTGTTGCCCGGGATGTAGGGGCCGGGATAGATGGCCACGCCGCCGACGTTGCAGTACTTGTAGCGGTTGAACCAGCCGCCTTCCGACGGCGCGTTCCTGGGGATGACGCCGCAGAGCTGGTAATTGATGAACTCGGCCAGGCCGTTGCCGGAACCGACCGAGCGGACCTGCACCAGCCAGAAGCTGTTGAGGGGGATGCCGGGCGTGAAGCCGACGGCCAGCTGCTCGGACTCGTCGAACACTCCGTCGGCCGGGCAGTCGCTGTCATACCACTTGGCCCGTGGGCGGGTCAGATCCGATACGCCGCCGCACTCGACGTAGTTCTTGTTGACGTTGATGTAGTCGCGGGTCGAGGGCTCCGTAGGGTAGAAGTCCGCGAAGAGGGTCGCGCCGCTGAGGTTGATCTCCGCGCCGGGCACATAGGGCACCGGGGCGGGCGGGGCGTTGGTCGAACCCACGATGTTGATGGTTTCGGCCGGGGCCGGGGTGCCGGCCTGGGCGGCCGCGACCAGCGCTGCCAAGGCGAGGGTCGCACAAAGGATCCTTCCGGTATTCATCTTTCCTGTACTCCGATTAGCGGGTCCTGGTAATTCCATGCAACGTTACGACAGTCCCTTTCGTTACAGTCCCTTTCGTTTGCTTTGCGGGCAGTTTCCCGTGAAAGCCCCCCGGCGACCGGCCGGGCAGCGGAATCGGGATTCGCGTCCGTTGCACCTCCTTCTCCGCGCATACGTTCTCCCCGCCGCGGCCCACGCCGGCCGCGGCATCCCTCGAACGATCCGGCCCGGGTCGAACTCGGAAATGGTGGGCGATCAGTTCTCCGCAAGACCCGGAGCCAGGAAGGCTCGCTTCATGGCGACTCCGTTCTCCGCATCCACGCTGTAGTAGCGGTCTCCCCACTCCTTCTTGACCAGCGTGTCCAGGATATTCTTCTTCTCGGCGTGCCCGTCCACATAGATGAAGTTGGCGGTCCCGCCGAACTCCTTCAAACCGCCGCCGGGATGATGGCGGGCGACGAGGTTCACGGGGTTCAAGGTCGAGTTGTTGATGTCGTCGATGAAGGAATCGATGCTGGTGGCCAGCTTGTCCACCGTGTACAGGCCTCCGTAGGGGACGTTCCGAGGTCCGTAGGTGAAAGGCGGCTCGAAGCCGGGCATGGCGGTAGCGCCGCCTTCACCGAAGGGACCGTACTGTCCCATGCGGTTGTCATAGAGCGGCGAGATCGGGCGGTGGGCCTTGCTCAGTCGGCCACTGTCGCCGTACTGTATGGAGACCCACTCGAACTTGTCGGCGAACTCGGCGGCCATGATGGTGCTGCTGGCGTTGCGGATCGCCGAGGGACTCACGAAGACGTTCTTACGGGTGTTGCTCGCCGAGGCCTGGAACTTGTTCCGCGGAATGATGCCCGCATTGCCGGCATAGGCGACGAAGGGGGCCTGCTTGTCTTCCGCTCCCGTGCCGCCGTGCATGGCGCCTTGGTCGTTGACCTGTCCTGGGAACCAGTTGTTGGGGTCGCCGCCGGGGTTCGTGCGCGGCATGCCGCCCCTGGAGAACTCCGGGCACTGGAAGGCCTTGGGGTCCACCCGGCCGTCGCTGTACAGGAAGTACGACCAGTGCAGGTAGCCGTGGGCCTTTCGGGGATCGTCGTCGGCCATCTGCATCTGGTGCGAGATTTTATAGTTGCCCCGGGCGTCGGAGGCGTAGAGGTACGAGGCCGGGAAGCGGCTGAAACGCGAGGTGTAGATCGCCGTCGCCTGGCTGACGTGGTGCAGGTTCGCGGCGCACTGCACCGCCCGGGCGTCCCGGCGGGCTTCATTCAGCGCCGGCAGCAGGATCGCCACCAGGATGGCGATGATGCCGATGACCACCAGGACCTCGATCAACGTGAACGCCTTTCGCCCCGTATGGACCGTCTGCCCTTTCAACTGCCGATTCATCTGGTCAGCTCCTTCAAAGAAGTGGAACGGAAATCAGAATGTGATCGCGCCAATCACACGCAGAAGAATACCCCCGAAACGTTAAGTCCATGGTAAGGAGATGATGGTAGAACGCAAAAACTAGGTTAAGCATTTCGGATCAGCTCGAATACATCATGTTCACGATTGGCTCGGCATGTATTAATATTACGCAAGCATGGCGCTAAGCCGATGCCCGTTGTTTGCGGTGACATACACAATATCGTGTCTTGCATAGCTTCTGACCGAGGAATGACGTCTCAAGTGACGTCAATCCGACCAGATTTCAATAGTTTGATAGATCTGAAGGTCAGCCTTAACAGCATTCCGGAAGACGTTTATCCGTCTGGTGTGCGTTTGTCGAAAGGTGTTGGCGGGAATCGAGTCTTTACGGACCACCCGGGGAGATGCTCAGTTCGTTGCCTCGCCGCGTCGCGCCTCGATCGCGCGGGCCGCCCACAGCCCGGCCTCGAACAGCAGGGCCATCGGCCCCAGCAGGGCCAGCATGCTGCCGGGGTCCGGGGAAGGCGTGATCACCGCAGCGGCGATGGCCATGCCGAAGTAGACGTGCCTGCGGAAGCGGGCCATGTCCGCCGCCCGGGCGATCCCCACGGCCGCCAGGAAGGCCACGATCACCGGCACCTGGAAGCCGATGCCGAACGAGGCGGCCATCTGGAGGGTGAACAGCACGTACTCGGTCAGCCGCGGCTGTTGCTCCACGCGGGGATGCTGTCCGCTCTCCTTGAGCCTGGCCACGGTGAAAATCTTGTCGCCCAGCCGCATCCGCAGTTCGCCGGCCTTCAGATTGACCCACGCCGTCCCTTCGGGGGCGTCGGCCGGATCATCCTGGAATGCGGGCATGCTGGCCGGCGGCCGATCTGCCGCCTGCCACTCCGCGGGCCGGGAGGTCGCCGGGAGAACCAGGGCCGCCGAAGGCCCCGGCAGAAACCAGGAGGCGTAGTTGCCGACGCCGGGAAGCTCCGCCCGGTAGCCGACAAAAAAGTTCAGCATCATCGGCATGACGAAGATCTGGAAAAAGACCGCCCCGGCGAAGAACAGCCCGATCGACACCGGCACGAAGGATCGCACCCACTTTCGCTCGTGGGGATACAGCCCGGCGGCGATGAACCCCCAGATCTGGGCGAGGCTGTAGGGGGCGGTGATGATGAATCCGAGAATCAGCGAGACCTTCAGGTCGGTGATGAACTCCTCCATCGGGCTCAGGGCCACCAGGCGGGTGTCCAGACCGTGCCGGGCCAGCGCGGCGAACATCGGCGCGCAGAGAAAGGCGACGATGTAATCTTTGAATCCCAGGCAGACGGCCGCGCCGACCACAAGCGCCACCATGGCTCGCACCAGCCGCGAACGAAGCTCCTCGAGGTGCTCTCCCAGGGTCATCCGCACCTCGTCGGGGTGCCGGGGTTCGCGCAGCAGGTTGTCGAAAAATCCCATGGTCGTATTCAGGTCCGACGGTCGTATGAGCGGTCCCTGCCGGCCCGCGGCAGGCGGCCCATGCCGGCCGGCGGTGGTGCTGCCCGTCCTGAACGGCAGGGGACGGTTCCCGGTGGTTCCCGGTGCGGGCCTTGCCGCCGTGCGATCGGCAAACCGGGTGGGGCGGATTCTAGAAACCGCGGCCTGGGGCGTCAATCCCCGCTCGTCGGCGACCGGCTATCGTCGGCTGGCGATGGCCGCGGCCAGGGGATTGACCAGCAGGGGCACGACCCGGTCGGCGGCCGTCTGTGCGGCGATCTCGGCCAGTTCGGCCTGAGCTTCGACCAGCCCGGCAGACCGGCCGAAGCCCCAGTACCGCCGCAGTGTCAGGTACACCGAGAGAGGGCGGCATTCGTATTCGCCGGTGCGGACCTCGAAGGTGCTGGTGCGGCTCTTCAGCTCGACGTAGGCCTGGAGGTCGCACTCCTGGGTCAGCGTGAAGCCCAGGCACGGCTGGCAATCGATCGTCGCGATGCCCGGTTCACGGCTGAACAGGGCTCCGAGGGGGCTGTCGCCCAGGAGCGTCTCGGCCACCAGCTGATCGTGGTTGCCCTGGTAATCCAGGTCGAATGTGTAAACCAGTTCCAGGTAGTCGATTTCCAGGTCGGTCAGCGTCAGGTGGAAGGGAACCTGAGAGAGCAGGAACTCGCAGAAGGCGCTCCACGCGGCGGCGGTCGGGGGTTCGGCGTATCCGAAACGCATGGCCCCGGGCTCCAGTCGGATCCAGCGACGGATCCGACCCTCGGCGGTCTGCGGCTCGGGCTCCTCAAGGAGCAGGGTCCCGTCCTCGCGTCGCCGGAACCGGCGCATGCCGGGGTATTCGCGGCGGATGCGCTCGAAGAAGTGCAGCACCGCCTCCCGTTCGAGGGACCAGTCCATTTTCAGGAACAGGCGCAAAGTGATCTGAAACTCGTCGCAGTGCGCGCCCAGCCAGTTCTTCATGCCCTGGATCTCCGGAGGCCTTTCCCGTCGGCGGGGCCAGGGCCGCCTGTGGCATCCTGCCCCGGCCGCCGGTTTCGGTGACGTCAACCAGCCATTATCGCGAACCGGCCCGGCGGAGACAAGCGGGTTTTCGCCCCCGGCAGGTGGGGCCGCCGGGCTGCAAGGGCCGTACCGCCCGCACGGACGCGGTGCCGACCGCCTGGCCGCCGGTCACCCGGCGGCGCCCCTGACGTTGTCGCCGGGGCCCGTACATGGTAAAAACACAGGGATGAGCGACCCCGGTCGGCGGGCTCAGGCGTGTACAGGGCGGCACGGCGACTGACATGCAGATTCAGTGCGGCAGTACCGGCGAGCACAAGATCCGGACTTCCATCTTTCTGCTGATGTGTTTCGGCATGGCGGCATGGTTCGCCTACGACGGCCTGCTGGGTTATCCCAGAGCCAATATGGATTGGGTGCGCCAGCATATGAACCCCAAGCCGGAGGACCTGCGTTTCGACGCCCGGGTGAACCGCCGTCATCTGGCCGAACTGGTTGGCCGCATGCGGCTCGATCCGGGCGTCGAGCGGGCCGCGCGCGAGGCCGGGGCCTCCGCGCGTTTCTGGATGAGCGGCCAGACGATCCGGGTGGAGGAGGGGGTCTCGACGGCCGAGCTGACGGCGATGCTCGGCGAACCGGCCATGGTGCACGAAGACCACCACTGGTTCGTCGGTCCGGCGATGTACGCCCGCTTCGGCGTCCGGGACGGCCGTGTCCGGGAGCTGGAGATCGCCGAGAGCCCCGAGCATACCGAAGGCGACATCATGGGGCAGAAGTATCTGGCCCTGGCTTTGTCGCTGATCGGGGCGGTGATGGCGGTGCGGTTCCTGGCCGTGGTGCTGCCGACGACCGTGCTGGACGACGCGGGCCTGAAGGTGGGGCGGCACCGGATCGCCTGGGACGAGATGGTCGGCCTGGACGCCGCCCAGTACGCCCGCAAGGGCTGGCTTGATCTGCGGTACCGGCGCGACGGGCAGGACCGCCGGGTCCGGCTGGACAGCTATCACATCGGGCGTTTCGACGAGATCATCACGGAGATCTGCACCCGTCTGAACCTGCCCTCGCCGCTGGCTCCGGCCGCCGGTGAGCCGGACCGCGAGTCCGAGTCCGCCTGATTGCCGGACACCGGCCGGCATATCACCATTCGAAGTCACCACTCAAAGTGCGATGACAGCCCGCCGCGCAGAGGGCGTTTGCGCTTCTTCTTTGCGTCGGCGGCCGGCGGGGGGGCGGCCTGGGGCTCGGGTCTCATCGAGAGGGAGATCCGCTGAGCCTGTCGATCGGTCTTGAGTACGCGGACCTCGACCTCCTGGCCTTCCCGGACCACGTCGCCGACGGCCTTGACCCGGCGGTCGGACAGCTCGGAGATGTGCACCAGTCCCTCGACGCCGGGAAAGAGCTCCACAAACGCGCCGAAGTCGGTGATGCGAACGACCTTGCCCTTGACGCGGGCGTTGGGCTTCAGCTCCGCGGCCGCCCGGTCCCAGGGGTTCTGCTCGGTCTGCTTGAGGCCCAGTGAAATCCGTCGCCGGGCCTCCTCAACCCGGAGAACCACCAGCTCGATCTCCTCGCCCAGCCGCAGGATCTCGCTGGGATGCGTGATCCGCCGGGACCAGCTCATTTCGCTGACCGGCAGAAGGGCCTCGACGCCCTCCTCGAGCTCCACGAAGGCTCCGAAGTCGGCGAACCGCAGAACCCGGGCCTTGACCCGCGATCCCACCGCGTAGCGCTGTTCGATGCCGATCCAGGGGTCCGGCCGGGTCTGCTTGAGTCCCAGCGAGACCTTGCCGGTCTCGCGGTTGACCCGGATCACGCAGACCTCGATCTCCTGGCCCTCCCGCAGCACTTCGTCCGGGCGCTGCACGCGTCCCCAGCTGATGTCGGTGACGTGGAGCAGCCCCTCGACGCCCCCGACGTCCACGAAAGCGCCGTAGTCGGTGAGGCTGCGCACCGTTCCGGTACGGATCTCGCCTTCGTTCAGCCCCGCCAGGGCCTCGGCGCGCCTTTCTTTCCGCTCCCGGTCCAGCAACTTGCGCCGGCTGACGATGATGTCCCGCGTGGTGCGGTCCACCTGGATGACCACACAGCGCAGGTGCTCGCCGATCAGCGTCGAGATGTCCTTGATCCGCCGGGTGTCCACCTGCGGGCCGGGGAGAAACGCGCGGGCGCCTCCCAGGTCGATGTCCAGCCCGCCGCGGTTCATGCCCGTGACCACGCCCTCCAGCACGTCGCCGGGCTTGACCGACTCCCAGAACGTCGCCTCGTCCGCCTGCCGCTTGCTCAACAGCAGTTCGCCGGTGACCGGATCCTCCCGGTCGATGATCACCCGGACCGGGTCGTTCTCCTTGGGCAGCAGCTGCCCGGCGAACTCGATCAGCGGCACTGCTCCCTGCCTGCCGTCCGCCAGGCACACGTGCACCCGCTCGGCGGTCACGCGCGACACGCGTCCGTCCAGCACCGTCACGGCCGGAGTTTCCGCGGGAGCGGTCTCCGGAGGGTCGGGGGCGGGACAGGCGGCCGGATCCGGCTGCGGGGGCTGTTCCATCGGAAGATCGGTCATCGGGAGCTCTCTCGTCCACCAGGCGCAGCACCCGGTCTCCGCGCCCGGCCCGCAGGGTTTTCCGGGGGGACCCGCAGACCGGAACTCCGGGCCCGCCCTGCGCACGGATGACATCTTGGCTCAACCGGCGGCACGGGTCAACTTCCCCGTGGCAACCCCGGCGCCGCTTCAGGCCGGGACCTGCGACGCGACGACCGCCATCAGACCCGGTTCGGCGTGCGGTTCCTCGGCCGACTCGTGGTAGATCCGGTTGAAGGTCGCCTCCAGGGCGCAGAAGGCCTGCACGATGCGCGGGTCGAACTGCCCGCCGGAACCCTTGAGAATCTCCCGGGTGGCGTCCTCGTGGCTGCGGGCCGGCTTGTACTCCCGGGGCATGCGGATGGCATCGTACGCGTCGGCCAGCGCCACGATCCGGGCGCACAGCGGGATATCCTCGCCGCTCAGCCCGTCCGGGTAGCCGGTCCCGTCCCAGCGCTCGTGGTGGTGGCGGGCGACATCCATGGCCATCTGCAGAAAACCGATCTCGTGGCCGCTGGAGATGACCGACCTGAGCGTCTCGGCCCCGATGATGGTGTGTTCCTTGATGAGCGTGAACTCCTCGCGGGTCAACTGGCCCCGCTTGAGCAGGATGCAGTCCGGAATCGCGACCTTGCCGATGTCGTGAAGCGGGGCGGCGCGGCCCAGATCGGTGATGAAGGCCTTATCGATGCGGTCGGGGATACGCGGGTCGCGCGCCAGGTACTCGGCCAGAGCCATCGACAGGGCCCGGACGCGTTCCAGGTGCCGGCCGGTCTCGGCGTGGCGGTACTCGCTCAGACGGGCCAGCGACAGGATGATGGAGTCCCGCGTTTCGTCGAGCTTCTTGCGGGTCAAGGCGTTGTCCAGGACCAGTCCGGCGGTCTCGGCCAGCTGCCGGGCGACTTCCAGGTCCTCCTGGTCGTAGTCGCCCCCTTCCCGGCGGCGGGTGATGGTCAAGGCCCCGACGACCCCGTTGGTGCCGCGCAGCGGAATGGAGATCAGCGGCACGACCCGGCCGCCGTCGGCGGCCTCTGCGGCGAGCTGCCATCCAAGGGGATGGGCGTTGGCCAGCACGAGTTCCTCTTGGGTCGCGTAGACCCGCGCGGCGATCGGATGATCCAGGCCGATCTCGACCCCGCGCCACATTCCCTCAGGCACGCCGATGGTTTCGACGAACTCGAAACGCTGGCCCGTTCGGTCGGGCATCAGCAGAGCCACCTCGTCGCTCTTGAGGAGCTCGGCGGCCGTCTCGACCGTACACCGGCAGGCGCGTTCGAAGCTGTCGCTCCCGGCGGCCTGCTCGTGAAAACGGTGCAACGCCGAAAGGATCTGCGTGCGCCGCTGCAGCTTGGCATTGGTGCGCTCGATCATCAACTGCGATTCCCGCAGACGGATCAGCGAGCGGATGCGGAGCAGGAACTCGCGAGGCCGCAACGGCTTGGTGATGTACTCGTCGGCTCCGGCGTCCAGCCCCGAGGCCAGGTCGTCCTCCGATGAGAACGCGCTGACCATCAGGATCGGGATGCCCGCGGTGTCCGGATGCTCGCGTAGCCGCCGGGCGGCCTCGCGGCCGTCCATCACCGGCATCAGCACGTCCATCACGATCACCGCCGGGCGGAACTCGAGGGCTTTCTCAAGGCCTTCCTGGCCATTGGCCGCCAGGACCACCCGGTACCCGCCGCGAAGCAGGATCCGCTCTCCGAGGCGACGATCGCCCTCGAAGTCATCGATCACGAGCACGGTGTAGGGTCCTGCTTCCATCGTGAACCACGTGTCCGGGCGGAACGTCGTCCCCCGGCGGGGCAGGCGGCAGCATGCCGGCGGCTGCAGATACTCCCCGCAGGCTCGGGCACGCCAAGCACCTGACCAACGCCCCGTTGGTTTGCCCGGCGGGCTCCTTGCGTGACCGTTTACAATATCGTTCGGATCGGGGCTGGGCGTAAATCCTTATTGAAAGCAAAGTTAGCAGGATATCGGACCCTCGCCCCTCTCGGCGGATCCCCACCAGGCCTGGCAGGTGCCGCCGTCCCTCGGGTCGTGATCAGGCAGGGATCGTTGGCCCTGAACAGGGGGCGTCCGATTGCAGCGTCATGCTTCCCGGGAGCTTAGCAGTCAGGCTGGCGGGTGGAACTCAACGACGGCGATCCGGTCCGTGGATCCCCGAGAACGTCCGCCGGACGCAGGCGCCGCGATCCATGCGGGCCGAGCGGTGCTTCTCCGGAAAGGCTTCTTACGAAAAGAAGTCTTGCGTCCGCTGTTTTCCCCCCCCGATGACTGTTTTGGACTTGCCAAGGCACCGGTCATAGCAGGACGCCCGCGTGCAGGCCTTCAGCCCCACGTCGCGGCGATGGACCGATAAACAAAAGAGCGACGCCGGGGCCGCCGCGGGGCCCCGGCGTCGTCGCGTCCGTCAGGTCGCCTTCCGGCCGGCCGGCCCGGCGGATTACCGCTTGTGTGCGGTGGTTCTCCTGGCGGTTTGGGCTGCCGACCTGGCCTTGGACCTGGCTGCAGCCTTGGCCTTGCCGGAGGCCTTCTCTTCGATGGCCGCCTTGGCCAGGGCCAGCCGCGCGATCGGCACGCGGTACGGCGAACAGCTGACATAGTTCATGCCCACCCGGTGGCAGAACTTGACCGAAGCCTCCTCGCCGCCGTGCTCGCCGCAGATACCGACCTTCAGGCCGGGACGCACCGCCCGGCCGCGCTCGATGCCCATCTGCACGAGTTCGCCGACGCCGTGGACGTCCAGCGTCTGGAACGGGTCGGCCGGCAGGATGCCGTGCTTGACGTAGTCGGGGACGAAGGCCCCGATGTCGTCGCGGCTGAAGCCGAAGGTCATCTGCGTCAGGTCGTTCGTGCCGAAGGAGAAGAACTCGGCCGTCTCGGCCATGTCGCCGGCCCGCAGGGCCGCACGCGGAATCTCGATCATGGTGCCGAACATGTGGGGCACTTTCTTGACGCCGAACCTGGCGGCCACCTCGCCGTGCACCTTGTCGAGCAGGGCCTTCTGGTTCTTCAGCTCCTTCACGTCGCAGGTCACCGGGATCATGATCTCCGGGAAGGCCTTCTTGCCTTCCCGGGCAAGCTCGGCGGCGGCCTCGAGGATCGCCCGGAGCTGCATTTCGCTGACTTCCGGGTAAGTCACGCCCAGCCGCACGCCGCGGTGTCCCATCATCGGGTTGACCTCGTGCAGGGCATCGGCCCGCTTGGTCAGCTCTTCCAGAGAGATGCCCAGGCTGTCGGCCAGACGGCGGCGCTCCTCCTCGTTCTGCGGCACGAACTCGTGCAGCGGGGGATCCAGCAGGCGGATGGTCACCGGGAGACCGGCCATGGCCGCCAGGGTGGCCTTGATGTCGTTCTTGACGTGCGGGAAGAGCTCATCCAGGGCCTTTCGCCGCTCCTCGCTCGTCCGGCTGTGGATCATCTTGCGGAGCTTGAAGAGCGGTTCCTCGGCACCCTTGCCGTAGAACATGTGCTCGGTGCGGAACAGGCCGATACCCTCGGCGCCGAAGGCCCGGGCCCGGGCGGCGTCCTCGGGGGTGTCCGCGTTGGCCCGCACGGCCAGCCGGCGGAACTTGTCGCACATGGCCATGAACTTCTTGAAGTGCCGGTCCTCGGCGCCGCTGACCATGTCCAGTTTTCCGCGATAGACGTTGCCCCTGGTGCCGTTGAGGCTGATCCAGTCTCCCTCGCGGATCGTCTCGCCGCCGACCCGGATCTCGCGGGCGCCCAGATCGACGTGCATGTCGCCGGCCCCGACGACGCAGCACTTGCCCCAGCCGCGGGCGACCAGGGCGGCGTGGCTGGTCATCCCGCCGCGGGCGGTCAGGATGCCGACCGCCGCGCGCATGCCCTCGACGTCCTCGGGGTTGGTCTCCTCTCGGACCAGCACGACCTGCTTGCCCTCGGCGGCCCAGGCCACGGCATCGGCCGCGGTGAAGACGACCTGTCCGGTGGCTCCGCCCGGTCCGGCGGGCAGGCCGGTGCAGAGCTTGCGGGCCGCAGCCTCGGCCTTGGGATCCAGCACGGGGTGCAGCAGCTCGTCCAGCTGCGCGGCGCTGACCCGCGGAATCGCCTGCTCGGGGGTGATCAGCCTGGATTCGACCATCTCCACGGCGATCCGCACCGCCGCACGCCCGGTCCGCTTGCCGGTGCGGGTCTGGAGCATGTAGACCCGGGTCTCCTCGATGGTGAACTCGATGTCCTGCATTTCCCGGAAGTGCTTTTCCAGCTTGTCGCGGATGGCGGCGAGCTGCTTGTAGGCCTTGGGCATGGCCTGCTCGAGGCTGGGTTCGCGGTTGCCCTCGGGGCGGGTGGCCTCGTTCAGCGGGCTGGGCGTCCGGATGCCGGCCACCACGTCCTCGCCCTGGGCGTTGACCAGCCACTCGCCGTAAAACTTGTTCTCGCCGGTGGCCGGGTTGCGGGTGAAGGCCACGCCAGTGGCGCTGGTCGGACCCATGTTGCCGAAGACCATCGCCTGGACGTTCACCGCCGTGCCCCAGTCGTCCGGGATGCCTTCGATGCGCCGGTAGGAGATCGCCCGCTTGCCGTTCCACGACTGGAACACCGCCCGGATGCCGCCCCAGAGCTGATCGTTGTGGTCGTCGGGGAAGGGCTTGCCCAGCACCCGCTGGACGATGGCCTTGTACTCCTCGACCACCGCCTGCAGATCCTCGGCGGTCAGGTCGGTGTCCAGCTTGCAGCCGCGACGGTGCTTGTACTGCTCCAGAGCCCGCTCGAGCTGGCGCCGAACGCCCATGTCCTCGGCCGGCTCGATGCCCTCGGCCTTCTCCATGACCACGTCGGCGTACATCTGGATCAGCCGGCGGTAGGAGTCCCACACGAAGCGCGGATTGCCGGTCTTGGCGATCAGCGCCGGGATCGTCCGGCTGGTCAGGCCGATGTTCAGCACCGTCTCCATCATGCCCGGCATCGAAGTCCGCGCACCCGAGCGGCACGACAGCAGCAGGGGGTTCTTCGGGTCGCCGAACTTCTTGCCCATGGCCTTCTCGACCGTGGCCATGGCCGCCTGCACCTGTTTGGTCAGCTCCGGCGGCAGCTTCTTGCCGCGCTTGTAGTACTCGGTGCAAACCTCGGTGCTGATGGTAAAGCCCGCAGGCACCGGCAGCCCGAGCCGGGCCATCTCGGCGAGGTTGGCACCCTTGCCGCCAAGCAGCTCCTTCTGGTCCGCCCGGCCCTCGGCCTTGCCCTGGACGAATGTGTAGACGTACTTGGTCGCCATGGTGTCTCTGTCTCTCCTGGGCTTGTAAGCCCTTCAAGGGTGAAACGGCGGCGGTGGCGTCTGCAGGACCGCGTCAGGCTGCAGGTTGATCACGCCCGGCCGGGCGCGCGACGCGCCACGCTGTGCTCCTCCGCGGCACGGCCGCCGGGCCCCGCCGGTGAGGCGGGTTCCCGTTCGTCAGGAGCGGCAAGCCTACGCTCATGGGCCGGGCCTGTCAAACGGGGTTGCCGGGTCGGCATCGGCATGGTAACGTCCGCAGCGCCCGGCCACCGGCGCCGGGTCCGCGGAACCGGTCATGGCCGATATCGCCTGCTATTTCGGCAACCTGCACCACGTCTGGCCGACCCCGCTGGCCGGGGCGGCGGCTATTGGAGCCTCGATGATCTGCGGCGTGCTCGTAGGGCTCGAGCGGCACCGGCGCCAAAAGCCCGCGGGTCTGCGGACGATCCCCCTGATCTCAGTGGGCAGCACGGTGTTCACTCTGGCCTCTGTGCTGCTGGCTCGCGACGGCCACGGCGACGCCGGTCGGATCGCCGCCCAGGTGGTGACCGGCGTCGGATTCCTGGGCGCCGGGGCCATCATTCACGACCGCCAGACGGTGCTCGGCCTGACGACCGCCGCCAGCATCTGGATGGTCGCGGCCGTCGGGGTGCTGATCGGCGTCGGCTACGTGCTGCCGGGCATGGCGATCACGCTGCTGGTCCTGACGATGCTGATCGTGTTCCGCCGTCATATGGACTGACGGGACCAGAGGGGACGGGACCGGCGCGACGACCTTACCGCCTGCGGCCGGGCTTTGTCCGCCGGCCGGGACCACGGGAGGGTTGCCCCGATGCCCGACGCGCCCATGTCCGTCGACCGCCTGCGGCGGCAGATCCTCGAAAACGCCGGCCGGGGCGATACCTGGGCGGTGATCGGCTTGGCCGATGCCTACCTGGCGTGCGTGCCGGACGATGACCAGGTCCGGGCCACGGTGGTCAACGCTCTGATCGCAAAAGGGCTCTACAGCGTGGCCGCCGAGGTGGCCGGAGCCTGTCCGCTGCAGAGCCCGCACCATGCCGAGCTGGTGTCGGCGGCCCGTCAGCTTCGTCGGGCGGCGGCCGACCGTCTGGATTGGTCGGAAATGCGTCCGACCTACGACCGCAACCTTGCGGTTCTCCGCGACGGCGGACCGGAGGCACGCGACTTGGCCGAGCAGGCCGAGCATGGCCGGGAGGAAGCCGCCGACTGCGAGGTCCACCGGACTTTCGACGGCAACCTGCTGGTCCGCGGGCCTCGCCCCGGCGGGCTGCGCGTCTGGCTGACCCCTCCGCTGGATTACCGGGGCAAGTTGGAGGCGGTGCCCGATCCGCCGCCCTGGCGCGGGCGGGTGCCCAAGCCCTTCCTGTTTGAAGGTGTGGGCACCGGCTGGCTGCTGCCGCGAATCTGGGCCGCCACGTGCGGCACATACCTGTCCTACAGCCCGATGGTCTTCATCGTGGAGCCTGATCCCCGGGCCCTGGCGGTGGTGCTGCATCTGCACGACTGGACAGGGCCGCTGGCGGACGAACGCGTGCGGGTCTTCGCCGGACAGGCCGCCTGGGAACACTGGCGGGACTGGATGCTGGCCCGTCCGTACGTCTCGCTGCCCCACACCGTCGCCCGCCTGCCGCTGTGGGAGGGCATCGCCCCGGGGGCGGCCGAGGCGATGCTGGAAGAGGTGGTCCAGGCCCGGCGGACGCTCTACGCCGAGACACGCCGCAGAGTCGAGCAGCACTACCGGGGTCGCGACGCAGCCTGGTGGGTCCGGCGTTTCCGTGAAGCCGGTCCGTCAGACCCGCTGCGGGTGCTTTGCGTGACCAGCCGGTTCACGACGTTCCTGCAGTACTCCATGCGCGACCTGATCACGGCGATGGAGTCGCTGGGAGTGCAGACCCGCCTGCTGATCGAGGCCGACGACCACAGCCCCATCCAGGACATCATGCCGCTGCAGGCCATGCTGGACTTCAGTCCGGACCTGGTGCTGGTCATCGATCATCACCGCCACGAGTACGCCTCCTGGTTCGTGAACGAGGTTCCGTACCTCTGCTGGATTCAGGACGACCTGCCGGCGCTGTTCGATCCCGGGGTGGGGGCGCGTCTTGGACCGCTGGACTTCACCATGGGGTTCGGCCGGACGACCGCGGTACTCAAAAGCGGTTATCCGCCCGAGCGGTTTCTGCCATGCCGGATGGCGGTGGACCCGATGAAGTTCGCCCCCGGCGCGCACCCTGATGCCGCCCCGGCCTGCGACGTCGCCTACGTCAGCCACCACTCCGAGCCGCCGGAGGCCCTGTTCGAGCGCCTCCGCCAGGTGCCGCGGGACGAGCGGGTCCGTCAGATGCTTCAGGGCTTTTTCGATCGACTGATGCCGCTGGCCGCCGATGACCGATTCGACGCTGGACGCCCCGTGGAGCCGCTGCTCGACGAGGCTTGGAAGGAATGGGATCTGCCGCCGGAACCCCGTCTGCGGCAGGAGGTGCTTTCGCTGGTCGTCCGGCCGCTGGTCGATCGGGTCCTGCGACACACGGCGCTGCGCTGGGTGGCCGACTGGGCGGATGCGACGGGGCGAAGCCTCCATCTGTACGGGCGGGGTTGGGAGAGTCATCCGCGCTTCGGCCGTTACGCCAGGGGAGTGGCCGAGCACGGAGCTCACCTGGCGGCCATCGCCCGCGGCGCAGCCATCAGCCTGCATCTCGGCACGGTCTCGGCCCTGCATCAGCGGGTGCTGGAGACGGTCTGCGCCGGCGGCTTCGTGCTGGTCCGATACAATCCCCAGGACTACCTGTCTCCGGGCACCGAGGCGATGCTGCGATTCCTCCGCGAGCGGGGGATCACTGCCCCGGTTCGCCTCCGGCTCGACGAGGTGCCGCCTGAATACGTCGCCGAACGTCAGGAGCGCCTGCGCCGGCTGGGTTTGCCGCCGCGGAACGAGATCCAGGTCACCGAGGAGTTCCTGTTGGAGAACGACCGTTGCCAGGGGTCCGATCCCCGTTATGAACGGGCGGGTCTGGCCTTTGCCGATCTTCCGACGATCTCATTTGACGGTCCGGAGACCTTCGCCCAGCGGGCGGAGTATTTCCTCGCCCACCCCGACCAGCGGCGGGCCATCGGGGAACGGATGCGGCAAACCGTGGAGGAGCTTTTCACCTACCGGGCCCTGGCGCGGCGTTTCCTGGGTTTCCTGAGGGATGCGCTGGCGAAGGCGGCCGCCGCACAGGGTTGAGTACGCGCCGGGCCGGGCTATCCCGAGGCCGTCGGCCGGGGCATTCTGCCGGCCGGTATGCCCCCCGGTTTCCCGTGGGGTGGGAGAGCATGCCGTTGGGCCGCTGGGTGGTATTCTCCCCAGGGGAAGGGGGGAACACTGCGGGACCGGGTGTTCGGTGAACGCCCCGCCTGGATCGTTCATCCGCGGCGACCAGGCCTGTTCGGCGATCCGTCGCGTCGCGTTGGCCGGTCCCGGCGGCCGCCGGCTCCGATCGGTGTAATCCTATCCGGTGTGAAGTTCGCCTGGGCTGGGCGTTTGAAATCGCTCAGATCGGGCGGGAGGGTGAAAAACAGCTTCGACGAAGGCACCGAATCCGGCATGCGGCTTGCTATTGATCTTGCCTATCTTGACGTCTGAAATGCAGCTTCGCCGGGCCGGCGAAACCGGTCGAGAAAGAAGTTCGATTCGTGGGCTTCGGACAGCGCGGCGGATCTGGACTTGACTGACAGGACGCGTCTATACTTGAGCGGTCAGTCGAACGCGGCATGCGGCCCGGCCGCATGATGGAGCGGGAGGGAGAGCTGTCATGGTTCTGCAGGCTTTCGAGACGCTGCGGCAGCATGAGCTGGTGATTCTCCGGCGTCTGCGCAACGGGCCGCTGACGGAGTTCGAGCTGGCCCGCGAAGTGGCGGAGAGCTCCGCCTGGTCCGCGGAGGATGCCTTCGCCCGGATCGGTGACTGGCTCGAAGCTTTGCGACGCGAGGGGCTGGTCTGGTCCGGCAAGCTCTTCGACCAGCGCGACCAGTTCATCGTCGCGGCCGCGCTGACCAACAAGGGTCGGGCCCTGGTTCAGTAGGCCTGCCTCGATCACACGCACACGAGCCGCGCTGAGCCGCGGTGTAACATCCTTTTGTGCGCAGCATGTCCCCCGGGTGGCGTTCACCGGCCCCCGGTCGTCTCCTGTTCGCGAAGCCAGGCGATGGTTCGCCGGACCCCCTCCTCGTATGAGACCGTGGACTTCCAGCCCAGTTCGCGGCGGGCCTTCTCGGCACTGAAGTAGCACCGCCGGCCCATGAGCCAGACGGCGTAGCGGGTGACCAGCGGGGGCTTCTTCAGTCGCAGGAGGTGGCCGACGATCTCCAGCAGGAACGCCACGTTGTAGGCCACCTTGTAGGGGACGTGCCGGGTGACTGGCGGCGCACCGAGTTCGGCGGCCAGCAGATTGAGCCAGTCTTTCTGGCGCATTTCGCCGTCGTTGCAGCAGTTGTAGGCCTGCCCGACAGCCTCGGGGCGGTCGGCGGCCAGAATGGCGGCCTCGGCCACGTTGCCGGCGTAGACCACGTTGAGGCGGTTCATGCCGTCGCCGAGGATCTTGGTCTTGCCCTGGCGGAGCATGCGGGCCAGCCGGAAGATGGTCGCCCGGTCGCGCGGGCCGTAAAGCCAGCTGGGGCGGATGACGGTCAGGCGGATCCGGCCGGCGCGGTGCATGGCCCACAGCTCGTTTTCGGCGGCCACCTTGGCCCGGCTGTAGTAGCTCCACTTGTGCAGGTTGACGCCCAGCGGGGCGGTTTCGTCCAGCACCAGTCCCTCGCCATCGGGGTGGCCGTAGGCACTGATCGAGCTGATGTGGATAAACCGGGCGACGCCCGCGGCGGATGCGGCCTCGGCCAGCCGGCGGGTTCCGTCGATGGTGATGCGCTGAAACTCCTCCCAGGGCCCCCAGTCGCCGACGCGGGCGGCGCAGTGGTAGATCACCTCGACGCCCGCGCAGGCCCGGGCCAGGGAGGCCTCGTCATCGAGATCCCCGCGGGCGATTTCGACGCCCTGGGTTTCCAACCAGCTGGTGTCCGTGCCGGGCCGGACGAGCACCCGGACCGGCCGCTCCCTCAGGCGGAGCTGCTCGACCACATGGCTGCCCAGAAGACCTGTCGCACCGGTGACCAGATTCATGGGTGAGGTACCATAGGAACCGCTGCCGGGCCCGTCAAGCCCGCTACCGAGGCATGGAAAACGCCCCGGTCTGTTCAACGGCTCCCTCCAGCGAGGGGGCGGCCTTACAATGCCCGCTGATGGCCCAGATCGAGGCCCGGAGCCTCACCAAGACCTTCCGCGTTCCGGAGCGCGAGGGCGGGCTGGCGGCCGCCCTGGCCGGTCTGCTGCGCCGCCGCTATCGCACGGTGGAGGCGGTGGCGGGCATCGATTTCACCATCGCCGAGGGCGAGATGGTCGGCTTCCTGGGGCCCAATGGTGCGGGGAAGACCACAACGCTTAAGATGCTGACCGGTCTGCTGCACCCGACTTCCGGTCGGGCGACGGTTCTGGGGTACGAGCCATGGCGGCGCGAGTCGGCCTTCCTGCGGCGGGTCTCCATGGTCATGGGGCAGCGCACTCAGCTGAACTGGGATCTTCCGGCGATGGACTCGTTCCTGGTGCACCTGGCGGTCTACGGCGTGGACCGGTCCGCGGGGCGCCGGACGCTGGACGAGCTGGTCGAGCTGCTGGATATCGGCGACTGCCTCCGCAAGCAGGTCCGCACGCTGTCGCTGGGCGAGCGGATGCGCTGCGAGATCTGTGTGGCCCTGCTGCACCGGCCGGCGGTTCTTTTCCTCGATGAGCCGACACTGGGGCTGGATATCGCCATGCAGGCCCGGATCCGCCGCTTCGTGGCGGACTACAACCGTCGCGAGGGGGCCACGGTGATGCTCACCTCACACTACATGGCCGACGTGACCGCCCTGTGCCGCCGGATCATCGTGATCGACCACGGGCGCATCCTGTTCGACGGGGCCCTGGCCGACCTCGCCCGGCGGCTGGCCCCGTTCAAGGTCGTCACCGTCGATCTGGCCGGCGATCTGGACGGCTATGCCCTCGAACGGCTCGGCGCGGTGCTGGCCCGCGGATTCCGCAAGGCGACGCTGCGGGTCCCCAAGGAGCGGGTCGCGGAAGTCATCGGTCGGCTGCTGGCCGACCTGCCGGTACTGGACCTGACCGTGGCCGACCCGCCGGTCGAAGAGATCATCGCCCAGGTGCTCGACGGGCGGGGGGCCCCGGCGTGATGTTGCTGCGCTCGGCTTTCCCGGCTTTTCTGCGGATGTCGCTGGCCACCATGTTCCAGTACCGCGGCGAGATCGCGCTGTGGGCGATATGGGGCGTGGTCTATCCGTCCGTGGCCATGGCGATGTGGGCGGCGGCGGTGGCCGGCTCGCCGGACGGGCAGACCATCCGGGGTTTCGCGCCCCGCGACTTCGCGGCCTATTTCTGGCTGACGATGGTCGTCGGGCACGCCACCACCGCCTGGGACGTTTACGAGCTGGGGTACTTCGTGCAGACCGGGCAGTTCTCGCCGCGGCTGCTGCGGCCGGTGCTGCCGGTGTGGCAGAGCCTGGCGGACAACCTGGCCTACAAGCTGGTGACGCTGGCCATCCTGGTGCCGATCTGGGCGGTCATCGTGCTGCTGACCCGGCCGGCGTTCGGCACCCGAACCGTGGACCTGGCCGCCGGCCTGCCGGCGGTGCTGCTGGCCGCGGCGGTCAACTACGGATGGTGCTACAACGTGGCCATGCTCTCGTTCTGGGTGACCCGCATGGATGCGATCGGCCAGGGCTGGTTCGGCGCCGGGCTGTTCTTCGGCGGCCGGCTGGCGCCGCTGGCGCTGATGCCCGAGGCGCTGCGCAAGATCGCCTCGGCGCTGCCGTTCAAGTGGGTCACCTGGTTTCCGTGCGAGACGCTGATGGGGCGGCTCAGCCCCGCGGCGGTGACCCAGGGGTTGATCAACCAGCTGGCCTGGATCGCGCTGGGTCTGGTGGTGTTCCGGATCGCCTGGCGGCTGGGAATCCGCCGCTACTCGGGGGTGGGGGCCTGATGCGCTACCTGCGGCTGATCGGGCTGTTCGCGAAGGTCAGCGTCCAGAACGACGCGGCCTACCGGGCGGACTTCGCCGCCCACGTGGCGGTCACGCTGCTGAACTTCGCCGCCGAGCTGGTGGGGCTGTGGACGATCTTCTCCAACACCGGTTCGCTGGGCGGCTGGAACGCCTGGCACATGCTGGCGCTGCTGGGCGTGTTCCGCGGGATGTACGGGATCATCGGGCTGTTCATATCCCCGAACATGCGGCGGATCATGGACGACGTGCGTCAGGGGACGCTGGACTTCGTGCTGATCAAGCCGGTGAACGCCCAGTTCTACGCCAGCTTCCGCGGACTGGTGGTCTGGCGGCTGGCGGACATTCTGCTGGGGGCGGTGCTGGTGGCCGCGGCCTGCGCGCGGTTGTCGGCCGAGGTGACGGTCGCGGGGCTGGCGCTGTTCGTGGCGATGCTGGCCTGCGGGGTGACGATCATTTATTCGTTCTGGCTGGTGCTGGCGACGGGGGCGTTCTGGCTGACCCGGGTGACCAACATGGAGATGGTCTTCTGGAACGTCTTCGAGGCCGGGCGCTACCCGGTGGAGATCTACCCGCCCGCGGTGCGCTGGATGCTGACCTATGTCGTTCCGCTGGCTTTCCTGACGACGTTCCCCGCCGGCTCGCTGATCGGCAAGGTCGAGCCGTTCAACGTCGCCGCGGCCGCGGGCTTCGCGGCTCTGGCCCTGGCCGGGGCCTCGTGGTTCTGGCGTTTCGGCCTGCGGCGCTACAGCGGGGCCTCGGCGTGAGGCCGGAGCCGGCGGAGCAGACCCTGTCCGGGACCCCCGGGGCGGTCAGGATCGCGGATGGGCCTGGTCGTAGGCCTTCTTCATCCGCTCGGCGGTCACGTGCGTGTAGATCTGGGTAGTGGACAGCGACTGGTGACCCAGCAGCTCCTGCACGCTGCGCAGATCGGCTCCGCGGGCCAGCATGTGGGTCGCGAAACTGTGCCGCAGCGTGTGCGGGCTGATGGTCGGATCCAGGCCGCAGATCGCCAGGTACTTGTCCAGCTTGCGGCGGACGCTGCGGGTGCTGAGCCGCTGGCCGTGCTTGTTGACGAACACCGCCTCCTGGTCGAACGAGGCGGAGCGCGGGTCGGCGCGGCGCATGTCGGTGTACCGCCTGATCCAGGCCAGGGCGGTCGGCGAGATCGGCGTGACCCGCTCCTTCTTGCCCTTGCCGCGGATGTGCAGGGCCTCCCCTACGAAGTCCACGTCGGCGATGTTCAGGTCCACCAGCTCGCTGACCCGCACGCCGGTGGAGTACATGGTCTCCAGCATCGCCCGGTCCCGGGCCCCCAGGAGGGTGGAGACGTCGGGGGTCTCCAGCAGCTTGCGGACCTCGGCCTCCTCCAGGTACTTCGGCAGACGTTTCTCCTGCCGGGGCGTGCGGATGGTCACCAGCGGGTTGACTTTGGCGTGTCCGCGCTTCAGGCAGAATTTGTAGAAGCTGCGCAGGGTGGCCAGCTTACGGGCGGTGGTGCTCTTGGAGTACTCGCGGTCGCGCAGGAAGCCCAGAAAACGCCGCACGTCCTCGGTTTCCACGGCCAGCAGGGCGGACCCGGTCGCCGCCGGGGCGGAGGCCACCGCGGTGGCGGTTCCTCCGCCCGGGGCCTCGAAGCCCGGCCCGGCCGGCGCGGGCTGCGGGCCGGCCCCGGTGTCCGCGAGGAAGTCGCAGAACTGGTGCAGGTCCGCGGCGTAGCACTTGGCCGTGTGGGGCGAGAAGTGCCGCTCGAACCGCAGGTAGCTCAGGAACTCGTCAATCAGCTGTACGTCGTTATCCTTCATGGCGCTGTGTACACGGCGGCGATGTTCCAATCGTGCAACCTGGCTCTCGGCAGGCGGCCGCGTCCGGGCGGAAGCCTGTCAGCCGGCGATCTCCTCGAGATCCATCTCGAGGCGCCTCCCCATCTGGTAGCTCAGCACGGCCGCGTCGAACCAGTCGAACTCGTGCTGGCTGTCGGCCGCCATCGCGGCGAAGGCGGCGATGATGTCCGCCTCCCGGCCCACCTGGTACCGGAAAATGTACCGGTGGCCGCCTTTCACGAGCGACAGCTGGCGAACCTGGCTCATCTCGGCCTCTCCGATCCGCGGACCGCACGCCGGCCCGGGGCACGACCTCAGGCGTACCGCCGGGTCAGATCGCGGGCCACCGCGTGGCAGCAGAACCGCAGAAACCACTCCTGGCTGACGAGGTATCGGCGCCAGCCGTGAGGGCTCCCGGTTTCGTTGCGCGATTTCGCGTATTCCTCGACCTCGCGCCGCACCTCGTCATGGGCGGCGTTGAAGGTGCGCTGGATCTGGGCCCAAGGGCGATCGTGATCCCCGCGCGGGGGCACGGGAAAGGGCCGGGCCATCCGCGATGCGGCCACCGGGTCGATCTCCGGAGCCGCCGGACGCCGGCTGTAGACCTGGGCGACCAGGCCGACCACCGGCGTGTAGGGGTCGTACTCCGTGACCGCGAAGACCAGGATCGCATCCGCGCCGATCCGGTCGCAGACGTCCAGCGCATGTTCCGGTGACTCGATCTGGCCAACGCCCTGCTCCGCGAGGATCGCCAACACGCGGTTCACGCCGACCACCCCGATGCCCGGCAGCGTGGACAGCTCGCTGGCCATCAGGTCCGCCGCCTTCACCACGTCGATGTCCGGGCTGCCGCTGAAATTCAGGGCCGGCGCCACGGCGATCACGGTGTGCGGCGGCATCGAGGTCGCGCACTCGACCGTGCATCGTTCCCCGCCGGCGGAACACCCCGCAGCCAGCGCTCCGCATAGCACCGCGGCCAGGAGCGCGCGCCCGCGCGGCGTCCCGGCGCCCGCGGCGGGGCCGGCCGTTCCGTCCGCAAAATGAGTCTGCCCTGCGATCATCCGTGATCGAGCACTCGGTTGTCGCTTCCGGGACCGCGGACGCCGGACGAATCCGTTCGTCCGTCCCGCCGTGCCGGAAACACCCCGGATCCGAGTTCGCGGACCCGGGACTCCCTTACCTTCGGCATGTTTCTGGACCGCCTTGATTACCAAATACCGGCTCCTGAACGATCCGGTTCACGGTTCCTTCCGGGCCACCGGCCCGTCGCCGGATCCGGCGGGCGGCGCATCGCCCGAGGCCGAGGTCTCCGCCCCACCTTCGCCGCCGTTTTCGAGCCCCGGGTGGACCGACCAGATGTTTTCGGACCCGTTCTGCAGGCTCGAGAAGAACACCCGCCCGTCCGGGCTCCAGACCGGTCCGAAATGGGTGCCCGCCCCGTCCGTCAGCCTCAGGACCGACGAACCGTCGGCCCGCATGATCCAGATGTCGCCGCGCTGCGTGGCGACGGCGTCCTCGGTGGTCTCGGTCCCGGCGGCCACTACGGCGCTGCCGTAGGTGATCCAGTCGCCCCCGGGCGCCCAGCTGGGCTGGATGAAGGCCATCTGGGAGCTGGCAGCCAGCTCCACCGGGAACATCGGCTCGCCGTCCCGCAGATCGACGCGCCAGATGCTGAAAAAACGCCCGCCGCGCTCACGGGCCTTCTGGTACACGATGCTTTCTCCCCTGGGCGACCACTCGGGGAACAGCCCCGTGCCGATCATCCGCCGCGCCGCGGGCTGGTCGAGACTCAGCGTCCACAGTTCCCACTGGGCGGCCTTGTCGTTGAACAGGCAGAACACCAGCCGGCGGCCGTCCGGAGAGAACGACGGATGCACCTCGTGCAGGGGCGAATGCGTGATCTGCATGGCCTGGCCGCCCTCCAGACCGGTGATCCAGATGTCCCAGTTGCCCGAGCGGTAGCTGGCGAACGCCACGTGCCGCCCGTCGGGGCTGAAACAGGGCTGAACGTCGGCGGCCGGGTCGGAAGTCAGCTGCGTGACGGCCCGCCCGTCGATGGTCTTGAGATAGATGTCCGGCTGGGCGGAGTGCTGCGTCGAGCAGTAGACCAGCCACTTGCCGTCCGGGGACACGTCCACGTCGGTGTCGGCCCCCTCGGTGGAAAAGCTGTGCTGGGTCATCGGTGAGGCGGACACGGCTTTGTAGGCGATCCGCTCCCGGCCGGGCATCTCGCCGAAGACGGTCAGATGGGCGTCCCCGGCGGTTCGCAGGAGCGGCTCGGGCGGCGGGGGCGGCGCGACGGCCACCGGTTCCTCCTCCGCATGCGGTCCGGTGGCAGCGCAGCCGGCCAGGGCGACGGCCGCGGCGGTCAGAAGGGCGCCGACCCGGGCTTTTCGCAGCGTGCCGAGGCCCGGCCGGGCGACCGGGCCGGTCGATCGGCACGGCGCCTTCGGGCGAAGGGAGTGGGTGCGTGGGAACATGGTCTACTCATCGGCCCCGTTGGGGCCCAGGTCCAGTAACTGCTGCGGAGCGTTTATTGTCCGATAACCTGCCTCTATATCGTCGCCTCCGCCGGACAGGCTGAAGGTCTTTGTCGCTTCGCGCAAAAGTCGCGCCGTGCTCCGTCGCACGCTGCGCCCTCCCGCGCGCGCCCGGAACCCCCACGCCAGCCGTCATCCTCGCCGGCCGATGAAGCCGCCAGCCCCACGCAGGCCTGAAGGCCCGCTCGAAAAACCATTCCGGCCTCGCCTTTCGTGGGGGCCGATTCCGGGCTAACGATCGCGGGGGCCGAAGCTTGAAGCAGTCGCAGGATCGCGCCGCCCTCCTGGAGCGGCCGCGCTGCGATCAGTAAGATGGAACACCGTGGACGTCCATGGGCTGGCCAAGCTCGAGTTCGATGCCGTCCGACGGATGCTCGCGGATCACGTCAGCTGCGCGCTGGGGCGGCGGCTCGCGCTGAAGATCGTCCCGGTGGCCCGCCGTGAACTCGTCGAACGCTGGCAGCGCCAGGTCAGGGAGATGATCGAGGTCGCCGCCGGACCGGGACTCCCGCCGTTCGGCGGTGTGCATGACGTCCGGGATCTGGTGCGGTCGGCCGTTCCACCGCATTGCCTGGAGCCGGATGATTTCGCCGTCCTGGCCGACACCTTTACGGCCACCCACGAGGTGGTCGAGTGGGCCGCGTCCCTGCCTCCGCATCTGGGGGAATTGCGGGAGTTGTGCGTCCGGGTCGGCGACTTCGAGGCGCTGGCCCGGGGCATTCGCCGGGTGATTGACGCCTCGGGGCGGATCCGCGACGACGCCAGCGCCCGGTTGAGCCGCATCCGAACCGAGATCAGCCGGGCACGGGTTGCCATCGGTTTGGTGGTGGACCGGCTGCTGCGCGAGCGGCAGGTCACCCGCTGGCTTCGCTACCCCGAGGCGACGTTCCACGACGACCGGCTGGTGCTGCCCCTGGCGGCCGAGCATCGCGGCCGCTTGCCGGGCATCGTGCATCGCAGCAGCGATTCTGGGGCGACGCTGTTCGTGGAGCCGGCCGAGGCGGTGGAACTGAACAACCGCATCGTCGCCCTGCGCCAGGATGAGCGCGAGGAGATCAACCGCCTGCTGTGGAACCTGACGCATCAGGTGTTTCTCAACCAGGCCGCGATCCTGGCCACGCTGGACGCCCTGGCGGTCCTGGACCTGGTGGCCGCCAAGGTGCGGTTCGCCCGGGTCCTGGACATGCATTGTCCGGAGATCTCCACCGACGGGAGTCTGCACCTGCGACAGGCCCGCCACCCGTTGCTGGCGGATCTCGCACGGCAGGCCCGCGCCGCCGGCGAAGAGCGGGAGGTGGTGCCGATCTCCGTGCGGCTGGGCGAGGATTTCGACGTGCTGGTCATCACCGGCCCGAACACCGGCGGAAAGACGGCGGCCCTCAAGACGATCGGACTGCTCTGTCTGATGGCCCAGGCCGGTCTGCCGATTCCCGCCCAGCCCGGCAGCCGCGTGCCGGTATACGCCGACGTGCTCGTCGATATCGGCGACGAACAGAGCCTGCAGCAGTCGTTGAGCACCTTCAGCGCCCACCTGGCCCAGCTTCTGGTCATGCTCAAGCGGGCCCGCGGCGATACGCTGGTGCTGATCGATGAGCTCGGGGCCGGTACCGATCCGGACGAGGGGGCGGCCCTGGGACGCGCGATCCTCGAAGAACTGCTCGAGCGGCGCTGCCCGGCGGTGATCACCACCCACCTGGGCGTGCTCAAGACCGTCGCCTACTCCGAGCCGCGGGCTCAGAACGCCTGCGTCGATTTCGACGGCCGCACGCTGCGGCCGACCTACCACCTGCTGATCGGCGAGCCGGGCAACAGCAACGCGATCAACATCGCCGCACGCCTGGGGCTGCCCGACAAGATCGTGCGCTCGGCGCGCGGCTACCTCAGCCGGGCTCACGAGGAACTCGCCCGGGCCATCCGCGGCACGCTCCAGTCGCGCCGTGAGGCCGAACGGGCCCGATCGGCCTCCGAAGCCCTGCAGCACCAGGCCCGCGAACAGATGGAGTCCGCCGAGCGCGAACGCCGTGCCCTGCAGCAGAAGCAGGCCGATTTCGAACGCTGGGTCGGGATGATCGCCGCCCTGCGTCCCGGCGACACGGTACACGTCCGACGCTTCGACAGGCCCGGGCGGGTCGTGCGGATGATGCTCCACAAGCAGCTGGCGGTCGTGGCCGTCGGGGCGGTGGAGATGGAGGTGCCGATCCGCGAGATCCTGCCGCCCCCAGTCGAGAAGTGAGTCGCGGCCCGCCGAGGTTCGCGAAATCCCCTGCAGACCCGCTCAACCGCTGGCTTGGTCTCTGGTGTCCGCCTCGGCCGGATGGTCCTCGTCACGCACCGTCACGCGCACGGAGCGGGCTTCGCCGCCGACCGCCTTGGGAATCGAAACCTCCAGAACGCCTCGGACCATGCGGGCCGAAACCTCCTCGTGCCGCACCGCCGCCGGCAACCGGATCGTGCGCCGAAACCGGCCATAGCGTCGGCCGGACTCCAGCAGCACGGCCTGCGTGTATCCCGGCTCGCTGCCGGCGGCCGAACCCGGGGCCGGGGGCTTCTCCCCCTGGATCGTGAGCGTCGTCCCGGCGATGGACACATCCAGCGCCGAAAGATCGACGCCGGGCAGCTCCGCGGTCACCAGGAAGCGGTCCGGTTCCTCCTGGACGTCCACCGGCGGGGCGTAATCCAGCCCGTCGAGCGGGCCGGTGCTGACGCCGTAGTGCCAGAGGCGGTCCAGCAGCCGGGCTACCTCGGATTGCAGCGTTCCCAGATTTAGACGATCGGCCAAGGGGTTCAGCGTCACTTTTGCCTCCCGGGCGCTTGCCCTTGGAAAGCCGGCGGTTGCGGACAGCCGGCTCAAAGCCGGTCGTTGCTTCATTTTAGCGTCGCCGGAGATCGGCGTCTCACCACTCGACGGCCAAAATCGTGGTGTGTACATTATCTCGCGTCCGTTTAAACGAACGTAACAACATTTTTTTCATAATGGTACGCCCAAATCGTTAGAGTCTGCCCTGCGGGCATGCGGTTCGCAAGCGATATTCAGGCCTCAAGGCGTTGCAAACCCTACAGATGGCACGTCCGGCAACCGGCCATTCGGAGGCCTTTTGCGGCATCGCAGAGGCTTATCCTATCGGACTAGGGCATCATAAGCCTTGTTTGGAACGAATGTTGCCTCAGCTTCGGGCGAAGCTGGAATCGCTTCACGGGGGTGCCAGGCGTTGGGGTCCGCAGGCCGGATCGGCCGGCGAGGCGGCAGTCGCTTCACGGGGGTGCGGGCTGTTGCGAAGCGGGGTTGTGTTGCTTGTGTTGCTTGTCGCAGTCGCAGTCTGTGGAGGCTGCGCGTGCCGCGACGAGCCGGTCCAGCCCGAACCGCAGGCCTGCCGCTCCCGTGCGGCGGGCCAGGGCGCCGCACTGGCCTCGACGCTGCTGTTTGACCGCCATCCCGGAGCGTACAGCGCCAGCCAGCTCAACTGGCGAAGCGACTGGCCTTCGACGGCGTCGTACTACTCTCCAGGCCAGGTCATCTTCTTCCGGGAACGTTTCATCGATCACCAGGGGCACGCGTTCGGGGGTCGGGATCACTTCCACCGCCGGGCCGAAAGCGTCCGGGTCGGCGTCGGGTATCGCTGACCGCCGGCTCACCCACCTGGGGATCCTCAGCGGTCCGCGCCTGGCGGTATCCCTGGTCGGTGTCGCGCATGCCGGGGCCTCCCGCCGAATCACCGTTTTCGCTTGACCCGCGGTGGTTTGCGGCTATATTCACGAAAGTCACCTCGCGAGGTCATCGGCCGCACGGGCCCGGGCGTGGTGGGCGCTGCGCGGTTGTCGGGGGTGACGGGAGATGTCTGCGCGCATGCGGCCGGCGCGGCGGCGACGCGCGGGCCAGCCAGGTCCCGCCTTACACCGAGGGTTCAAGGATGCGACGAGAGTTGATGATCATTGTTGCGGTCGGCGTGGTGGCCGTGGCCGTGGCGGGCTTCGTGCTGATCAAAGGCGCCGGTGGTTCGCGATCGAGCGAGATGGCTGGCGGTTCCCAGACCACTTCTCCGGTCGCAGAGGAAGTCAAGAAGCCCGGGCCGGCGGCCTCGGACTCGCCCGCGCCTCCGATGGTCATCCGTCCGCTGAAGCGGGAGGAGCCGATCGCGGCGGCGCCGCCGGCGGATCGCAGCGAAAACGCCGCTTCGCCGTCCCCCGCGCCGCTGCGCGATCCGGTGGAGCGAACCGAGCGGCCGTTCGCCCTGCAGCCGGAGTCCGGCGGGAGGGAATCCACGGGCGTGGTGACGTCCGCCCCGACCGCGGCCAAGGGCGATCCAGGCGCGGATCGTGCTGCTCCGCCGGCCGAGAAGGCTGTCGTGATCGAGCCGGCGATGACCGCATCGGATCCGCTTCCTGAGCCGGATTCGCCGTTCCGTCCCGTGCCTGGGCCTCCGTCGGGCGGCATTC
The DNA here is from genome assembly GCA_938005315.1 of uncultured Phycisphaerae bacterium. GTDB lineage: Bacteria > Planctomycetota > Phycisphaerae > UBA1845 > PWPN01 > CALLOB01. The sequence continues at coordinate 20,825 of CALLOB010000062.1, read as the reverse complement.
CGACGGCCGTGCGCCCGGCGCCGGTCGAACGGAAGCCCGACCCGGCGATGCCTGCGGCCGCCGAGGCCGCGCCGCCCGCGGCTGGCGCGGCCCCGATCATGCACACCATCGCGCCGGGAGACACATACAGTTCACTGGCTTTGAAGTATCTCGGCTCGGCGAAACACGCCAACCGGATCAGCGCGGCGAACCCGGACAAGGATCCCCGCCGCCTGGCGGTGGGCACGAAGATCCGCATTCCGGCCACGGCCCAGGCTGGCAGGGAGGTTGCGGCGGCGCCGACGGGCATCCACGACCGGTCGCCGACGGCGAAACCGGTTCCCGCGCCGGTGTCTGCCCGGCCGGCCGGGGCGGTGATTCCGGCTCCGCCGACGGCGCCTCCGCCGATCGCCAAGGGCCGGGAGTATCGGGTGCAGCCGGGCGAAGGGTGGTTCGATCTGGCCCAGCGTTTCCTGGGCGACGGCCGGCGCTGGCCGGAGCTGTATGAGCTGAACCGCGAGCGGGTGGCGCGGAATCCCAGCCAGCTGCGATCAGGCACGGTCATCGAGCTTCCCGAGGGCGTGACGGCCACCGGCGGCGGTTCGGCGAGCAGCACGCGCCCGGGTTGACGGCGGGCCGGAGTGTCGCCGCGGCCCCGCGCCGTCCGGGACGCGGTTCAGGCGCTGTGCGGCACGTCAGGCACTGTGCAGCTCGACGATGTCGCGATCGTGCAGCACATGGTGGCGCTGGACCTGCTGGCCGGGGTGCCCATGGCTGCTCCAGACGCGAGCGAACCTGAGGTTTTCGGCCAGCTGCTTGTGGATCATGCGGGCCAGCTCCTCGACGGTGCTGCCGGCGGGCATGATAAACGGCCTCTCCTTGTCCGGAGGCTTGCCGGGCTCCTTGGTGTAGATCCGGATCACGTCGAGCGTCGTCAGCAGTTCCTGCAGCAGGGTGTCCAGGCCCTCACCGGTGGCCGCGGATGCGGCACGGATCGGGGGGTGCGGCGGTCGCAGTTCGCGCAGGGCGGCCAGGTTGTCGGCGGCGCCCGGCAGGTCGAGCTTGTTGCCCAGGATGAAGATTCGCGGCCCGACGCGCATGTGACTCAGGTCGGCGTCGGGCTCTTCCCCCTCCTCGGCCGGGTCGGCGCCGATGCCGTGCTCGGCCAGCACCCCCAGGAGGGTTTCGACGTCCTCCAGCAGCCCGTCGGCCGCCAGATCGACCACCGCCAGAACCACGTCGGCGTGGCGAAGGGCGTTGGCCAGCCCGCCGGGCACATGCCCGGGGGTGATCGGGGGCAGATCGACTAGTTCGATGGGCACGTCCTCGTGAAAGGCCATGCCGGGCACGGGCAGGGCGGTTCCGTACGGGAACTCGGTGATCCGGACCGGGGCGCCGGTCAGACGGCCGACGATGGATGACTTGCCGCTGTTGGGGAGCCCCGCGAGCATCACCTGGCCGGCGCCCTGGCGCTCGATATGGTACGGGTCGACCGAAGCGCCCTTGTGTTTCGGGGCCGCCAGGGCATGCCGCAGTTCGCTGATCTTGGTCTTGAGATCGGCCTGTTTCTTCTCGCTGCTCTTGTGCTTGGGGATGGCCCGCAGCATGGCCTCCAGCGCGGCCAGCTTGTCCTCTGGGGAACGGGCCTGCCGGTAGCGACGCTCGGCCTCGAAATAGTCGGGCGTCAGGTTCAGGGCCATGCGGGCATTATACCGGCATGGCGGGCGGGGTCTTGCTGCCGCAGGCCGGCCGGCCGGTCGCCCGGCGGGTTTGCCCGGGCATCCGGCCCGCCGGGTCGGGCGCCGTGGCCGGGGCCGGCGGCCGGCTCTCCGCTGTCAGGCGGTGGTGCGGTGGGGGGCGGTCTGCCGCCGGTCCGGCCGGGGTGTCATCAGCCCCACTTGCCCTTGTTGACGTGTCCCTGGAGCTCGGTCATTGAGAGCTTCATCATGTCGTAGCTGGCGGCCACGGTCTTGCGGAAGACATCCAGGCAGCCAGGGTCGAGATTGTCCTCGATGCCCTCGTAGCAGGTCTTCTCAATCTGGCGGGCCAGGTCGATGATCCGGGCGTGGAGCATGTTGGTCTTGCGGGACCGCTCGATGAGGTCGGCCGCGGCCTCGTCCAGCCGGGTGAACTTCTCGGGCGGCGCGCCGCACTTGGGGCAGGCGGAGGGGGGTGTCTCGCCGTCGTGGATGTAGCCGCAGACGCAGCGATACTTGGTGGTCTTCTTCATTCGCGAGCACTCCTGGCCTGAGAACGTCGGCCGGTCGAACCGGCCCCTGACCGCGGTCGCCGCCGTCTTCGGCGGCAGGGACGGGCGACAGTATACCCGCCGGTTGCACTCCGCAACAGGGGGGATGGCATGGTCAGGGGAGAGGGAGGAGAAGTCGGCGGCGGCGAGTCCGCATCGCCGGCAGGCGTCTGCCGGCCGTGGTTCCGATCGCGGCACCAGCCGACCCGGCGCGTGCACCGCCGGTGCGACGCGACCTGACCTGCTGCCTGTGGTTTGGCCCTTTCCGTTCGTGCCCGCGGGGAATCACGACGGAACGACGCGCAGCACCTCCTCGATGGTGGTGTGCCCCAGGAAGGCCGCGAGCTTGCCGGTCTGCTGGATGGTGATCATGCCGGCCTCGACGGCGGCGCGGTGGATGTCGGCGGCGGGGCGGCGCTCGTCGATCAGGCGACGGATGGTGTCGTCGGCGGCCATGATCTCGAACAGCCCCATCCGGCCGCGGTAGCCGCTGTGGAAGCACTCCGCGCAGCCCCGTCCCACGACCAGCCTGGGCGTCTGGCCGGGCTCCAGCAGCGGCCGGATATCGTCCAGGGGCAGGACCGATTCGGTCTCGGGGATGGGCTCGGCGCAGGCCGGGCAGACCCGGCGCACGAGGTTCTGGGCGACGGCCCCCCGCAGCGCCCGGGCGATGAAGTGGGGCGGCACGTCCAGGCTCAGCAGCGTCTGGATGGTGGCGGCGGCTCCGAGGGCGTGCATGGTGGCGAATACCAGGTGGCCGGTGACAGCCGCCCGCACCGCCGCGGTGGCGGTTTCGCGGTCCCGGATCTCGCCGATCATGATGATATCCGGGTCGTGCTGCAGGACGGTGGGGAGCAGCGTGGCGTAATCCACGCCGATGCGGTAGTTGACCTGCGACTGCACGACCCCCGGGATGTCGTACTCGATGGGGTTCTCGATGGTGATGATCTTGCGGCTGCCGTCGTTGAGCCGGCTGATGGCGGCATACAGGGTGGTGGTCTTGCCGGCTCCGGTCGGACCGGTGACGACCACCAGGCCCGCCGGCGAAGCCAGCAGCCCGAACAGCCGGTTGAGCTCTCTGCGCCGCATGCCCAGCTGTTCCACGGACATCAGCGAGACGCGGCGGTCCAGCAGACGGACGACGCAGTCCTGACCGTGGAGCGTGGGCAACAGCGAAATGCGCAGATCGACCTGGCGGTCCTCGACATCCACCAGGGCCCGGCCGGCCTGGGGTCGGCGGCGCTCGCCGAGGTCGATGTCGCCGAGCACCTTGACATGGTTGAGCAGACGCCAGGCGTCGTCGGCGGAAGGGATAACTCCCTGCTCCACCAGCCGGCCGTCGACGCGCAGGGCGATGTGCAGCCCGTCGGCCTGAAACGCCATATGGATGTCACTTGCGTGGTGGCGGACGGCGGTCTCGACCAGCCGGCCCCAGATCTCGGGCGCGGACTGTCCGGCGGCGATCACGGCATCCAGATCGATCAGTTGCATGGGGCGGTCTCGCATGGCAGGTCAGGCAGTCTCAGGAATGGTTCCCGGAAGACGGCGCCGACGGATCGGCCTCCAGGCTCCGGCGGGCCTGGGCGAGGGTGTTCACACAGGGCACATAGCGGTCCAGGCCGACGGTGCTGAACAGCCGGGCCAGCGTGGGCGGTACGTTGGCGATCGCCAGCCGGGCGGCGCGTTCCTCGAGGGCCTTGCGCAGCTGGAACAACGCGCCGAGTCCCGCGCTGTTGACGAAGCCCACGTTCTCGATGTCGAGGATCAGATCGAACGGGGCGCCGGGGCCGAGGCGGCGGTCGGCCTCTTCGATGATCCGTGCGGCCAGCGAGTCCCGATCGTCGAAGCTGATATCGCCCGAGCAGGCCGCCAGCAGTCGCCGGTCGCCTTCCCAGGTGGAATGCATGTCCATGCCGCGTTCTCCAGCCGGCGGGTCGCGGCCGGCCTCGCCGCGCGGGAATGTCCCGACCGCCGGGCATTATAGTACCGGCAGGCGGTGCGGGTTGCGAATCGGACGCCAGGAGCGCCGGCAGGCATTTGCCGGGCCGGTTTTCGTGCGCGCTTGGCAACAGCCCGGCGAAGCCGACGGCCACGCGGTTCCGGTGGGGCGGGCCGGGGCGAGTCAGTCGATCAGTCTGCGGGCCCGGGAACGGCGCCCGAGTTCCAGCCCCTGCTCGCAGACATCGACCTCCGCGGCGCGGTATTCGCAGCCGACGAGGTAGCCTCCCTTGCTGGGGGTGCAGTGGCGCACGACCGCCGGCACGCGCGGGCAGAAACTGTCCTGGACGAACAGCTTGATGAACACCGTGGTGCCGGGCGGAATGCTCAGTGGCGAGAGAAACGCGATGCCCAGCTCCGAGGCGTTGTGGAGCATGGCGGACAGGTCCGGGTCGTAGGGGCGGTCGCCGGCGGTGACCAGCAGGGGCCAGGCGTGGTGAGCCTGGCGGATGCGGCGGCGGCGCTGCTCGTGCCCGTGGCCGTCGAGGCGCCGGGCGGCGGCGATGAATCGGGCAATCTCCTGGCGGATGATGCTTGCGCTGAGCGGCTCGGATTCCTTTGCAGCCTTCATGTCGCCCTCCAGGCGGATATACGATTCGGCCGGAGGGCGGGCAAATGAACGTTTCGGGGCAGGACCTGCGAACGCTCGGCAACATCCTTTCCCGGACGTCGCGAACCGGGCTCAGGCCGCGGCCTGGGCGTCGGCCGGTGCCTCGGCGGGCGCGTCGGCGGGCTGTCGATCGGGCAGATACCTGCCGGCGACCTTGACCAGGCGGTCGCCGACGGCCAGATCCGGGTAGAACTGCCTGTAGAAGCGGTGACGGAGCCTGAAGCGGCCGTTGGAGCCGGTGTCGGTGCGGTAGAAAACGGTGATCCAGGCGTCCGGCGATGGAGCGGGGCCGCCGGGGCGCAGACCGCGAATGCTCTCGACCACTCCCTGCCAGGCGGCGGCGCGTTTACGCTTGTTGCTCCAGCTGACCAGGAAACTCAGCACGATCAACGCCGCGATCCCATACAGCAACCGTGAAGGCATGATGATGACTCCAGCCGGGCGTCGGTGGCCGGGCGGCCGTGACACGCCGTGACGGCTTCTTTCATAGCTTTTCCGGCGGGCTTGTTCAAGGGGGCTCGGCCGTCAGCTCCGCCGGCCGGGTCCGGCGGCGGATTCCGCGGGGTCCGGGGCCCAGTCCGGCAGGACGCGCGGTCCGCGGCGGGAGCAGTGGGCTCCGAAGCCGGCCGGGCGCCACAGGCCGGTACGGGAGGCCAGCACGTACCAGGCGGTGCGCGCGAAGTAGGCGGCCGTGTGTCGGCCTCGTGCCAGCGAGGCGGTGCGCAGAGACGCCAGGAACTCCTGCGGCCCGTCGAACGGCGCGAGCATCTGATAGCAGACGTCCAGGTTGTCGCCGTGATGGATGTCCGCGCCGACCAGAGCCGGCCGGCCGAGTCCGGCGGCCAGGGCCGCCGCCCGGCGGTTGGGCAGCGGCGAGAGGTTCTGGGCGTTGTGGACCTCGACGGCGTCGATGAGATCGATGATGTCGGAGAGGTGGCGGCGCAGCCCGCAGGAGAACATGCTGTTGAACGGATGCGGGACGACGACCAGACCGCCCTGGTCCTTGATGGCCAGAGCAGTCTGGCGCGGGCTGAGGCCGGGAGGAACGTGAGTCTCGAGGAAAAGCCCGATGAGGTGCCCCCGGGTGGTGGAGATTTCCTCCCCGATAATGACCGTCGGCTTGTTGCCGGCCGCCTGGGCGGCGGCGCGTGCCCCCTCGATGGTGTCGTGGTCGGTAATCGCGACGCAGCCGACGCCCTGCCGACGGGCGAGGTCGACAATGCGTTCGGGACTGTTGGCCCCGTCGTCGGAGTAGTCGGTGTGGATGTGGAAGACGGTCTTGACGGCTGTCATGCCCCGGGTCCCCCTGCGGCGGGCGCAGGCGCGGCTCCGCCCCTTCTGCGCATGACATACGATACCCGGCGGGGACGCACAAGCGAAGCCGCCCGCGACGAGGCGCCCGACCGGCTTTGTCGGTCCGGTAATCATTGAAGGCCTTCGGCGTGAAGAGTAGAATCCGCCCCGGTCCCGGTGGCCTTGTGCCGGCGGTCCCGTTTCGGGACCGGGCGTCGCGGCCGGGGGACCGGACGGAAACACCGGAATGGCACGTCAGGTCTGCCTGGTCACCGGCGGGGCGGGGTTCATCGGTTCGCATCTGTGCCTGCGGCTGTTCGACGAGGGCCGGCACGTCATCTGCCTGGACAACTTCTTCACCGGGCGGATGGAGAACTTCGGCGAGCGCTACCGCGAGCTAGTGCTCAGCGGCCGGTTCGAGTTCGTGCGTCACGACGTGATCGAGCCGATCGTGCTGGAGGTGGACGAGATCTACCACCTGGCCTGCCCGGCCAGCCCGGTGCACTACCAGCACAACCCGGTCAAAACGATCAAGACCAACGTGATCGGCACCTACCACATGCTCGGGCTGGCCAAGCGGGTGCGGGCCAGGTTCCTGCTGGCCAGTACCTCGGAGGTCTACGGCGACCCCCAGGTGCATCCCCAGCCCGAAACCTACTGGGGCCATGTGAACCCCAACGGCATCCGCAGCTGCTACGACGAGGGCAAGCGGGTGGCCGAAACGCTGACCTGCGACTATCACCGCCAGCACGGGCTTCCCGTCCGGATCGCCCGGATCTTCAACACCTACGGCCCGCGGATGTCGGCCGACGACGGCCGGGTGGTGAGCAATTTCATCTGCCAGGCGCTGCGCGGCGAGCCGCTGACGGTCTATGGCGACGGGTCGCAGACCCGCAGCTTCTGCTACGTGTCGGACCTGATCGACGGGTTGCTGCGGCTGATGGCCTGCGATTTCACCGGGCCGGTGAACCTCGGCAACGACGGCGAAGTGAGCATGATCGAGCTGGTCCGCGCGATCGAGCGTATCCTGGGGCGGACCCTGCGGGTCGAGCACCGGCGGCTGCCGCAGGACGACCCGGGGCGACGGCGCCCGGACCTCACCCGGGCGCGGCAGTTGCTGGGATACGAACCGCGGGTTCCGCTGGAGGAGGGGCTGCGGCATACGATCGCGTATTTCGCGGCCGAACTGGGTCTGCCGGCGCCGATCACGGCGGGCTGAGCGTCTGCGGGAGGGCGGCCGCACGAAAGCGGCCCCGACTGTCGTCATGGAGGCACGCATTCAAGAGGCGGTTCAGGCCTGGCTGACGGACCCGGCGATCGCCGAGGCGGACCGGGCGGAGATCCGTGCCCTGGTCGAGGCTGGCGACGAGACAGAGCTCGCCGACCGGTTCTACCGCGATCTGGAGTTCGGCACTGGCGGGATGCGGGGCCTCATCGGAGCCGGCCGCAACCGCATGAACATCTACACCGTGGGCGCGGCCGCGGCCGGCCTGGCGGCCTACCTGTTGCGATGCGGCGAGGCGGCGCGGCAGGCCGGCGTGGCCATCGCGTTCGACTGCCGACGCTGTAGCGACGTGTTCGCGTTGCGGACCGCCTGCGTGCTGGCCGCCCACGGCATTCCCGCCCGCCTTTTCCGTGAACTGCGGCCGACGCCGGAGCTGTCTTTCGCTGTGCGGCATCTGGGCTGCGCCGCCGGCGTGGTCATCACCGCCAGTCACAACCCTCCCGGGTACAACGGCTTCAAGGTCTACTGGTCCGACGGCGTGCAGATCGTGCCGCCGCACGACGCGGGCATCATCGCCCGGGTCCGGGCGGTGAGCGACTTAGGCCGCGTGCCGGTGATGGATGAGGGCCGGGCCCGGCAGGCCGGACTTATCCGCGACGTCGGGCCGGAGGTGGACGAAGCCTTCCTGCAGGCGGTGCAGGAATCGTGTCTGAGTCCGGAGGTCTGTCGGCGACAGGGACCGAAGCTCAAGATCGTCTTCACCGCCCTTCACGGCACCGGCGGGGCGTTGATTCCCGAGGCCCTGCGGCGGCGAGGATTCGAGCATGTCATCGAGGTCCCCGAGCAAAGCGCCCCCGACGGACGTTTTCCGACGGTCCGATCGCCCAATCCCGAGGAGCCCGAGGCGCTGAGCATGGGCGTGGCCATGGCCGCGCGCGAGAACGCCGACCTGGTCATCGGCACCGATCCCGATGCCGACCGCATGGGAGTGGCGGTACGCGACGCCGCCGGAAGCTACGTCCTGCTGTCCGGCAATCAGATCGCCGCTCTGCTGGCCGATTACATCCTCGGTCGACATGCCGAACGCGGCACGCTGCCGCGCGACGCCCTGCTGGTGACCACGCTGGTCTCCGGCGGGCTGATGAAGGCCGTGGCGCGCTCCTACGGGGCCGGCGTGGTCGAGGTGCTCACCGGCTTCAAGTGGATCGGCCAGGTCTACGAGCGATGCGCGCAGCTCGCCGCCGACGGTCGGCCGGCCGGCACATGCCTGTTCGGCGCGGAGGAGAGCTACGGCTACATGCCCTGCATGCACGTCCGCGACAAGGATGCCGTCAGCAGTGCCGCCTTCATCGCCGAGGCGGCGGCCTTCGCGGCCGAGCGGGGCCGGACGCTGATCGATGAACTCGAGGAGCTCTATCGCCGCCACGGGTACTTCCAGGAGGGGGCCCGGAATCTCGCACTGACCGGCCCGGAGGGAGCCGCGCGCATCCGGTCGATCATGGCCGGCCTGCGCGCCGATCCGCCGCGGACGCTCGGCGGCATCGAGGTCCGCACGATGGGCGATCTGGCCGACGGCGCCATCCGCGAGGTCGGCACCGGTCGGCCGGCGGGGCGGTACGATCTGCCCGCCTCCGACGTGCTGGTCTTCACGCTGGCCGACGGCACCCAGGCGATCGCCCGCCCCAGCGGCACAGAGCCCAAGATCAAGTTCTACGTGCTGGCCAGAGCGGCCGACGCGGACCTGCAACGGGCCCGGACGCTGGCCGCGACCCGCATCGCGGCGGTGCTCGACGATCTGGTCGCCCGCGCGGGTTGACGGGAACGGCTCAGGAGCGGCCTGCGATGCTCCATCCGGGCACGGCCGGTGCCGGACCGCGGGCGGCGATGTGGCCGACGACGCCGGAGAATCGCCCGGACGAAGGCCGGCCGTACCGGCGACCACGGACGGCACCCCGCCGTCGCCGGCGTTCTCGAGCGAGGAGGAACGACCTGATGAACGCTGTGCTGTCATGGATGCTGGCGGGGTTCTCGGGCGTCGCGCCGGCCGCAACGGCCACGATCGAGATCGCGGACGCGCGCCTGACGGTGCGGACGCCGGTCGTCGAGGCGGTTTTCGACGGGCTGGCGCTGGTCAGCCTGCGGCCGGCCGGACAGGAGGTCGAGTTCGCGGCCGGCAGATGCCCGGTCGCGGGTGTGGATCTGCTGTATCTGGACGGCTCCCTTCTGAGCACCGACAAGCATCAGAAGGTGACGCTGCGGCGGCTGTCGGACCGGGCGGCGCGGATCGACGTCGTCGGCGACGACACCCGTCGCTCGCTGCTGGTGGTCGCGGATCCGGAGACCGGCGACGTGCTGGTGACCCCCGACGGCCTCTCGGCGCGCCGCGGGCTTCGGGCGGTGCAGTGGACGCTGAACCTCCATCCGGAGGCGACCGGGATGCTGCCGTGCGTGAACGGCATGATCGTGCGATCCTCGGCCGACCCGCCGATCCGCAACCGTTTCCGCTGGCCGATCGACTGGAACGCGCAGTTGGCGATCGTCGAGCGCGGCGGCTGGTCGATCATGGTGCATGCCGAGGATCGTCAGCACCGTTTCAAGAACCTCCAGGTGGACGCCGGCGGGGGACAACTCTCGCTGGGTCTCGAGAGCGAGCCGCCCGGGCCGTTGTGGGACAACCGCACCGCCGGCGGATTGCAGTGGCGGATCAGCGCGTATCGCGGGTCATGGCCGGAGCCGGCGACGCGCTATCGCCGCTGGATGGAGGCCGCCCGGGACCTGGACGCCCTGGCGGCGCACCGGCCGGCCTGGACGCGCCGAGTGTCGCTGGCGGTCTGCTGGGCGGGTCCCGATACCCGCATACTGGACGCTCTCGCCGCGGTCCATCCCCCCGACCGGACGCTCATCCATTTTTCAAACTGGCGCACGGACAGATACGACATCAACTACCCGGAGTATCGGCCGTCGGAGAACGCGCTGCAGTACATGCGCAAGGCTGCGGAGATGGGCTTCCACGTGATGCCGCATTTCAACTACTTCGCGGTCGATATGCAGCATCCGATCATGCGCGAGGTGGGCGATTTCCAGCTCCGCTCGCTGGACAGGAATGCCCCCGAGGGCTGGTACTGGCCGCCGGAGACCTACGATTACACCCGGATGGCCTATATTCATCCCGGCCTGGGCCTGTGGCGGCACCGACTGACCGAGGCGGTGCTGGAGGCCTGCGACCTGCTGGGCACCGACGTGGCCTTCCTCGACCAGACGTTGTGCACCTGGAACACCGACAACGCCCTGGTCCAGGGTCTGACCACGGTCGGCGGGCTGAAGCAGCTCCAGGAGGAGTTCGCGGCCGTGCGGCCCGGGCTGGTCCTGGCCGGTGAAGGGCTCAACGAGATATCCTTTCAGCGGCAGGCCTTTGCCCAGGCGCACATCCACGACGGATGGGGCAGGCTGAATGCCGGACACGTGGACCGGGCCTGCGGGCTGAACGCCTTCCTCTGGGGCGACCACTGCCGGCTGATCGGTTATTACCACCTCACCCCGGGCGGCGAGGACTTCGACCTGGGGATCGAAATCTACGAGCGGATGGGGGCTCTGCCGACCATCGTGACCCACAGGGCGGAGGACCTGCTGGACCCTTCGCCGTCGGTCCGGCGGATCCTGGACCGTGCGCGAGGCCTGGGCCGGGCTGCCTCAGCCACGGCTCCCGGCGGTGGATGAGACGCGCAGGCCGGGCCGCTCCCGTTGTTGGCGGACTCATGGGCGGCTTCCGGAGCCTCCTGCGGCCGGCATGTTTCCGCAGCATCCCGGCGGCCTGCAACTTCCGCAGCAGGGGCCGCCTCTGCGCGGGCACGTCGGGGTGGCCGCCCGGCCGCAGGTTTCCTTGCGGCAGCCGGGCACCTTGCCGCAGCACGGCGCCGGGCACGGGCGAGCGCCGGTCAGCGGCCGGATCCAAACGTGGCGGACCTCGATCGGCCCGTGGTCGCCCTGGATCATGATCGGGCCGGGCTGATCCTCATTTTCGTCCAGGGCCGCGCCGGTCGGGCCGGGAAGCTCATAACAGCAGTGGGCCGCGCGGCCGTTGAGGATCACGCACGTGGTCCGGCCGACGATGCGGGCATAGAGGCTCTGCCACTGGCCGGCCGGACGGGTCACCGGGCCGGCGGGCGCCGCCTTTCCGTAGATGGCCCCGTGACGACCGAGGTCGCCGATGTCCGGCGGATCGTCGAGGATCTGGATCTCGTAGCGCCCGCGCAGGTACAGGCCGCTGTTGCTGCCGGCGGGAATGCGGAACTCGCAGTAGAACTCGAAGTCCTCGAAGGTCTCGTCGGTGATCAGGTTGACGCCGCCGTGTCCTTCCGGAGCGTTGACCAGAACGCCGTCCGCGACCTTCCAGGACATGGGCCGGTCGCTCTGCAGGGCGTGCCAGCCGGACAGGTCCCGGCCGTTGAACAGCCGCCGCCAGCCCTCGCCGCGGGGGGCGCGCTCGGGATCCAGTGCGCCGGGCACGTGGCTGAGACTGCAGCCGGCCGTCCATCCGGCCGCCGCGCAACACAGAAACAGCAGCGGTCGCAGTCGCGGTCGCATGGCGGGTCTCCTTGTTCAGAGCGGGGCGCGGCTCAGACCGCCGGCAGCTCGTAGCCCTTGCGGTACTCGCGGCCCAGCAGGGCGTTGGCCTGGGCGTCCGGCGTCCGCAGTTCGCGGTCGGTGAAGCACATCACCTTGTCGGCGTCCCAGAAGATCTTGCGGCCGACCTTGAGGGACACGTTGGCCAGATGGCAGGCCACCACGGTGTGGTAGTGCTGATCGATCGAGGCGATCGGCGGTTTCCGCGAGACCACCGAGGCCAGGAAGTCCTTCACGTGGTCCAGGTGGGCGGCCCCGTCGGCCCCGTCGGCCCGGCGCTCGAAGCCTTCGGTGCGGAACGGGCTGTCGGGCTTCTCCCAGTCCACGCGGTCGGCCTCGAGTTTCCAGTCGCCGCGGGTCATGTGCAGCATGCCGTTGGTGCCGTGGAAGTCCATGCCGTAGCCGCCGGCGCTCCAGGGCTTGCCGCTGGTCTTGCGCATCGTGTAGGTCTGGACGAAGCCTTTGGGGGCCTGCGCCGCGGCGGGAAACTCGTAGACCGCCTGCATGACGTCGGGCGTGTCGCGGTCGTCGGTCAGCACCAGGTGGCCGCCGGAGGCCGACACGGCGACCGGCGCGGTGACGCCCATCGTCCACATGATGATGTCCTGAAGATGCACGTTCCAGTCCCCGACCATGCCGCAGCCGTAGTCGAAATACCAGCGCCAGGAGCTGTGCCAGCGCCGGCGGTTGAACGGCCGCTTGGGAGCCGGCCCCAGCCACATGTCGTAGTCCGCGCCGGCGGGCGGGTCGCCGTCGGGCTCGTGGCCCAGGCCGTCGGGAGCGTTGTTCCCGTAGGTGTAGGTGTTGGTCATGCTCACCACGCCCAGCTTGCCGGCCTGCACGAACTCGCGGGCGGCCTGGATGTGCGGCATGCTGCGCTGATGGGTGCCGACCTGGACGATGCGCTTGTACCTGGCCGCGGCCTCCTTCATCGCCCTGCCTTCGAGGATGTTGTGGCAGCAGGGCTTCTCGCAGTAGACGTCCTTGCCCGCCTGGCAGGCCAGCATCATCGGGGCGGCATGCCAGTGATCGGGGGTGGCGATGATGACCAGGTCGATGTCCTTGCGGTCGATGACCTTGCGGTAGTCCTTGACCACCTCCGGCGCCGCGCCGAGCTTGTCCACGACCTGTTTGACGGCCATCTCCGCGTTGGCCGGGTCGACGTCGCAGACCGCGGCCACCCGGCACTGCCCGGTCTCCATGAAGTTGTTGAGCTTGTAGCGGCCCATGCCGCCGCAGCCGATCAGGGCGATGGTGAACTTGTCGGCGGCGTCGGCCGCCGGGGCCCGTCGGGTTCGAGCGGCCAAGGACACGCCCGCGGCCAGTGCCGCGACCTTGCCGCTGTGGTCCAGGAACTGTCGGCGGGTGACACGGTTGCGCATGTGAGCCTCCTGTCGAAGCGGGGTTATTGCCGCCATGCGAGCCGGTATTCGTTCGGGGTGAATCACGGCTCGTGCGATCTTTCGCCCGGTGTGGTGCCGTTTCCGTCGTGCGCGAAGCCGGCTGTCAGACACCGGGAGCGGTACCATACCCGCACCGGCGGCATCCGACAAGCGCCGGCCGGAGAAGTCCCCGCGGCCTCGCCTCGGCCTGTTCGATCCTCAGGGCCGCACCGGATCGATCGTGCCGGGGGAGCCTGCGTGGCATCCACGGCGGCGAGGCCTCAGGCGGAGAGCCGCTCGATGACCGTCGCCCGCATCGTGTCGATCGGGGCGGGTCGGCCGGTCCAGAGCTCGAACTGGGCGGCCGCCTGGCGGACGAACATGGCCACGCCGTCCACGGTGGCGCAGCCGCGCTCCCGGGCCTCGCGCAGCAGCCGGGTTTCCATCGGGTTGTAGACGGTGTCGAAGACCAGCGGCCGGCCGGCCAGGCCCTCCGGCGGCAGGGGGCTGGCATCGACGTCCGGCCACATGCCGAGGCTGGTGCCGTTGACGACCACGCGGGCGTCGTGGCGGGCGCAGTCCTCGATGGGGCGGGCCTGGGCGCCGAACTCCGCGGCCAAGGCCTCGGCCTTGTCGCGGGTGCGATTGAAGATCGTCACCCGGCAGCCCCAGTCGCGCAGGCCGGCGACGATCGCCCGGCTCACCCCCCCGGCCCCCAGCACGGCCACCGGCGTGTCGCGCAGATCCTCGGGCCGGCAGGCGAGTCCCTCGCACAGGGCCTCCAGGGCCCCGCGGTAGTCGGTGTTGTACGCGCTGACTTTCGCATCCGCGCCGTCAAGATGCTCGCCGGGCTCGATGACCAGCGTGTTGGCCGCGGCGATCCGCCGGGCCAGCGGCTCGACGACGCCGTCGCGCCGATCCACGAAGCGCAGCAGGTCCTGCTTGTGCGGGATGGTCACGCTGAAGCCGCGCATGTGGAGCCACGGCCGTCGCAGCACGCCGGTCAGAAAGGCGGCCAGGGCCTCGAAGCCCGGCTCGACGCGCAGCGGCAGGTAGACCGCGTCGATTCCGGCGGCGGCGAAGGCGGCGTTCATGATCGCCGGGCTCATCGAGTGGGCCACCGGGCAGCCGATGACGCCGTAGACCCGGGTTTCCGGGCCGATGGCGTCCCAGCGGTACAGCCCGCGCATACGCTCGATGCTGACCTGCCCGGGAGCGGCTTCCCGGCCTTCCTCCAGCGCCGCAAACGACAGGAAGGCCCCCAGTTTGCGGGCCAGAACGCGGGTGATCAGGCCCGCCTCGCCCATGGCCAGGGCGACGGTCGGCCGGGCCGGGACGCTGTAGTGCAGGGCGTCCAGCATGTGCAGGGCATCGACGATGCTCCCGGCGCGGCAGGCCAGCTTGACCACGTCGGCGCCCTCGCGGCCCATCGCATCGAGCGTGAAACGAAGGGTGTACCACGGCGGGGTGGCTTCGATCTCGTGTTTCGAGAGGATCAGCTTGCGTTTCGGCCGGCCGGCGGGGCCGTGGCGCGACCCGCAGACCAGAGCGATCTTCTGGCGGATGTTGGGCGAGGCCCTGAGGCTCTCGTACTCGAAGTCGATGTAGTCGATCGCGTCGCTGAGCCCGACATGCTCGAGGCGGCTGACCCTGACCGTCTCGTCCTCATCGCAGTGGCCGCCCTCGGCGGCGCGGCGGCAGGTGGCCAGAACCTCGCCGGGGAAACGGCTGGCGGCTCCCAGCAGCATGTCGATGCCGGACGGATCCCACTCGTCAAGGCAGTCGAGGCGCAGCTCGACCATGTCCGCGCCCGCGGCGGCGGCGGCCTGCATGTCCTCGATCATCCGCCGGCAGGTGGATCCGGTCAGCGAGACGCACAGCCGGGTCATGGTCGCGGGCCTCGGCTCAGGTTCCGTTCTCGGGGCGGACGCCCCTGGGCTTGTCGGCCGCGGCGATCGCCCGGTTGATCGCGGCCACGAAGGCCAGGGCGCTGGCCTCGATGATGTCCGTGGAGCGGCCGCGCCCCCGGAACAGCCGCCCGCCGGCCTCGACGGCCAGGTTGACCTCTCCCTGGGCATCGCCGCCGCCGGTCACCGCCCGCAGGTCGTACTCGCGGAGAACCGCCTCGCGGCCGGTCATCCGCATGATGCAGCTGAAGGCGGCATCGACCGGACCGTCGCCCGTGGCCGCATCGGTCAGGACCGCCCCGCTGCACAGATCCCGCAGACGCACCGTGGCGGTCGGCACCACGCCGCTGCCCCCGGTGGTCTGGAGGCTGACCAGCTCCCATTGCCGCGCCTGGGTCGATTCCTCCAGGAGCTGTCCGACCAGCGCCTCGAGGTCCTCGTCGAAGATTTCCTTCTTGCGGTCGGCCAGGTCCTTGAACCGCTCGAACACCGCCTCCAGCTGGGCGTCGTTCAGCTGGTGCCCGAGCTGCTGCAGACGCTCGCGCAGGGCGTGGCGCCCGGAATGCTTGCCCAGCACCAGCCGCGAGGCCGGGATGCCCAGATCCTGGGGGTTCATGATCTCGTAGGTCTCGCGGTGCGAGAGCACGCCGTGCTGGTGGATGCCGGCCTCGTGGGCGAAGGCGTTCTCTCCGACGATGGCCTTGTTGCGCTGCACGTGGATGCCGGTCAGCGTGCTGACCAGGCGCGAAACCGGGTAGATCCGGCGGGTGTTGATCCGCGTGCGGCACTGATAGACGTCGGCCCGGGTCCGGATGGCCATCACGACCTCCTCGAGGGCGGCGTTGCCGGCCCGCTCGCCCAGGCCGTTGATGGTGCACTCCACCTGCCGGGCCCCGGCCCGCACCGCGGCCAGGGAGTTGGCCACCGCCAGCCCCAGGTCGTTGTGGCAGTGCACGCTGATCACCGCCCGGTCGATGTTCTTCACCGTGGCGAAGAGGTGCCGGATGATGGCCTCGAAATGTTCGGGCGTGGAATAGCCCACCGTGTCGGGAATGTTCACCGTGGTGGCCCCGGCCGCGATGACCGACTCGACCACCTCGCTCAGGAAGGGCAGCTCGGTGCGGGAGGCGTCCTCGGGCGAGAACTCCACGTCCTCGACCAGGCTGCGGGCCAGGGTGACGCCGTCCACGCTGAGCTTGAGGATCTCCTGCTCGGCGCGCTTGAGCTTGTACTGCCGGTGGATCGCGGAGGTCGCGCAGAACACGTGGATGCGCGGACTGCGGGCGTCGCGCAGGGCCTCGGCCGCCCGGCGGATGTCCTTGTCGGTACAGCGGGCCAGACCGGCGACCGCCGCGTTCTGCACCACGCCCGCGACCGCCTTGACCGCCTCGAAATCGTCCGGCGAGCTGATCGGAAACCCGGCCTCGATGACGTCCACGTTCAGCAGATCCAGCTGCCGGGCGATCTCGATCTTCTCGGAGGTGTTCAGCGACGCCCCCGGCGACTGCTCGCCGTCGCGGAGCGTGGTGTCGAAGATGCGGATCAGGGGAAGATCCGCCGACTGCTGGTCTGCGGCGCTCATGGCCGGAATCCTCTCTTCTCGGGCGACGGCCGCCGTGTGCGGGACCGCCTGGGCTGTGCCTGTCTTACCACATCGAGGCCGCGAACCCAACACCCGCGGGGCGCGGCTTCGACCCGACCGACAAAAAAGCCCCACGCGGTTCTCGCGTAGGGCTTTTCGGTTCAACTTTCCGTCCGTCTGCCCGGATCGGCCGTCCGACGCGCCCTACGGAGCACTGCGCAACAGCATCAGCAGACCGAGGGCCCCCCGCAGGGCCGGACGGGATGCGTCGTCGGAGGTCGATGGACGGGTTACCGGGTTCATCTCGGGATATGATAGACCCCGCGCGGGGCGATTGTCAATGTGCCCGGCCGCCGGAGCCATCGCGGGTCCGCGCCGGGGAGGTCGGAGAGCCAGGCCGGTCCGAGACGCCCTTCGGGAGACATCCATGAGTGCCTCATCGCCTTTCATCGAACCCGGAACCTGTGTTCTGCTGGTCGTGGACTACCAGGAGAGACTTCTGCCGGCGATTCACGAGGCCGCCGCCTGCGTGGAGGCCGGCCGGCGAATGATCGAGGCCGCGCGGGTCCTGCAGGTGCCGATCCTGGTCACCGAGCAGTACCCCCGCGGGCTGGGGCCCACCAGCGCGATCATCCGCGAGGCCCTGGCCGGAGCCCCGGTGATCGAGAAGAGCCGCTTCAGCGGCTGCGTCGAGGAGACGATCGCGGCCCTGCGCCGGCTGGCCCGGCCGTTCGTGCTCGTCGTCGGCACCGAGGCTCACGTCTGCGTGCAGCAGACGGTGCTGGAGCTGCTCAAGCTCGGCTACACGCCCGTGGTCTGCGCGGACGCGATCGGCTCGCGACGCCCGCTGGACCGGGACATCGCCATCGCCCGGATGCGCCAGGCGGGTGCGATCATCACCACCACCGAGAGCGCGATTTTCGAGCTGCTGGGGCAGGCCGGCACGGAGGCGTTCAAGGCGGTGCTGGCCATCGTCAAGTGAGCATGCCGACGACTCTCGCGGCAAGGGGGATTCGCCTGCGGGCCTTTCCGGACGGCCTCAGCATTTCGTCGTCGAGCCGGCGGTCCGGGCCCCGGCCTCCCCGACGGCCGGCAGTTCGATGAAAAAGCGACTCGCGCCCCCCGGCTCGGACTCGACCCAGACGCGTCCGTCGAGGAGGTCGGCGATCCGCCGCACGACCGCCAGGCCGATGCCGTCCCCGACCGACTGCTGACCGGGAACGCGGTGGAACAGATCGAAGATCCTCTCGATGTGCTGCGGAGGGATGCCGCGACCATTGTCCTCCACGCAGTAGCGGCACCGGTCGCCTTCGGGCCGGCCGGTGATGCGGATGCAGCCTTTCCTGGCCGGATCGAGGTACTTGACCGCGTTGTCCAGCAGGTTGGAGAAAAGCCGGTTGACCAGCGCGGCATCGCCCCGGCACGGCGGGAGCGGCCCGACGCTCACCTCCGCGCCGGCCTGGCGGATCTGGAAACGCGTGGCCGCGATGACCTCGGCCAGCAGGGCTTCCATGTCGATGTCCGTCAGCAGCGGTTCCGCCCGTCCGAGGCGGCAGACCTGCAGCAGGCCGGCCAGAAGCGAGTCGGTCTTGCGGACCCCGGCGGCGATGTACTCCAGGGCTTCGGGGATGTCCCGCTCCAGCGCCTCGTCGAGCCGTCGGCGGGTCTCGGGCGGCAGCGCGACGCCGGTCAGTTCTTCCCTGACGAGATCGAACGCCCGGCGCAGTTCCCCCGTGAAGCCGTGGACGTTCAGCAGCGGGGCCCGCAGGTCGTGCGAGGCGGCGTACATCAGGCTCGTCAGCTCGCGGTTCTTCTCCTCCAGGGCCCGGGCCAGCTTCTCGCGTTCCCGCTCGGCTCGGCACCGCTCGGTGACGTTCCTTCCGAGTTCAACCAGACCGCAGATGTTCCCGGCCTCATCCATCACCGGGTAGCCGCGCAGGGCGAAGACGCGGCCGTCCGGAGCGGTCACCTCGGCCTCCGCGGCGACGCGGGTGTCGCGGGCCCGCAGCACCGGGCAGTTCTCGCAGGGTTCGCTGCGGCTCTGCCAGATCTCGTAGCAATGCCGGCCGACCAGATCCTCCGCGTCGAGCCCGACGGACGCGGCCGCCGCCCGGTTGGTCCAGCGGATGCGCAAGGCGGTGTCGTAGTAGCAGAACAGCTCCGACGTTGCGTCCAGGACCAGCGACTTCTCCCGCTCCAGGCGGCCGAGCTCCTGCTCCATGCGCCGGCGCTCGCTGATGTCCCGGATGGTCGAAAGAATCGCCTGCTGCCCCTGGATGTTCAGCACGCGCGCATGCACCTCGACCGGCAGCCGCCGACCGTCGCGCGTCACGTGGGTCTGCTCGAACAGCACGTCGCGACCGGCCCGCAGATCCTCCACGATCCGGCGCACGTCCACCGGCGATTCCGGGGCGTCGATCCGCCCGATGTCGAGATTCTGCAGCTCGTCGCGCGAATAGCCCAGCATACGGCAGGCGACGTCGTTGGCCTCGATGATTCCGCCGGGCAGGCCGTCGGGGGTGATGCGATGCAGCAGCACCCCGTCGGTGATGCCGTTGAACAGGGCCTCGAATCGCGCCCTGGCCGCGTTGAGATCCTGTTCCGTCCGCCGCAGCTCGGTTACGTCGGTCAGCAGGCCCAGGGATCCGCAGAACTCTCCGGCCTCGTCGAACAGGGGCGAGCCCGAGACCAGAAGCCGGATGATCCGGCCGTCATGACGGCGGATCTCGAGTTCGTAGGTCGTGCGCAGTCCCTGCCGGCGCTTCTGCTGCTCTGCGGTCCAGCGGCGGGCGGCAGGTTCGTCGACCAGATCCGTGAACACGTGATCCTGCACGTGTTCCTCCGAAAGGCCGAGCAGCTCGCAGAACCGCGTGTTGGCGAAGACGATGCGGCCCCGGGCGTCCCCGACGGCGATGCCCTGATTCATGTTCTCGACGAGCGTGCGGAAGCGATTCTCGTCCGAGAAGAGCGCATGTCTCGGCGAACCTGCCGGAGCGTCCATAGGCCGAACCTCCGGCCCGACGGAATCGATCGCGCGGCCCGGGATTCCTGAAGTGCCCGCGTACGGCGACCGCCGCGGCGGGGTATGGGCCCGGCGGGGCGGCCCGTCGCGGCGGCCGGGGCGTCGCGCGAAGTCGGGCGACACGGCACGATGCTTACGGTATTGTAATACCCGGGGGGCGTCTGCAACAGGGAGCCGACCGGGAGGATCGACGGGTCGATCAGGAGGCAGGGCGTGCCGGGGAATCCGCATTCGACAGCCCTGCGCCCGGCGGTGATCAACGAGTGCCTCCCGCAGTGCGTCGGGGGCACGCTGCGGTTCTTCCCCAACTGGTTCCCGGGTCGCCAGGCCGCGTTCCGGGACCTGCGGACGGTCGGCGCATTCCTGGTCGGCGCAGGACGGGATGCCGTCTCGGTCCGGTGGATCGAGGCGCAGTCCCGGGCCGGCGGCCCGCTGCGGCCGGTCAATCCCCGGCCGGGGGACGTGTCGGCGGCCTGCGGTTCGCGGGAAAGCCTTCTTCTTTTTCGCGGGAGGCGGCCGGAGATCGCCACCGCCCCGGGAGACGTTGTTCGTCTGGAGCCGGCGCCGCCGGTGGTCGGGGGACCCGTGCCGTGATTCACGAGCTGCCGTATCGTCGCATGCTGATTCTCACCGAGGGGCTGCTGGGCACCTTCTCGTCCAAGACCGGCACCTCCATGCTTCGCTACCGTCGCGACGATATCGTCGGGCTGCTCGACTCGGTGAGCGCCGGCACGGACATCGAGGCCAGCTGCCCGGGCATTCGCGACGTGCCCATCTTCGCCAGTCTGGCCGAGGCCGGGCATGCCCGGCCCGACGCGGTCCTGATCGGCGTGGCCCCGGTCGGGGGAGAGCTTCCGCCGGCCATGCGCCGGCATCTGGTGGAGGCCCTGCGACGTGGGCTGTCCATCGTCAGCGGGCTGCACCAGTCGCTCGGAGCCGACCCGGAACTGGCCGAC
>CALLOB010000061.1 GCA_938005315.1 uncultured Phycisphaerae bacterium | reverse complement strand
ATCGCACCACCTTGAGCACCACCGTGCCGATGATATACGAGAACGTGCCCACCGAGCAGGCCGCGGCGAAAACTTCCAGAAAAGTGTATCTCAGCAGACTCATCTGATCAGGCTCCAGTCTCGCGGCGAATCATTCCAGCATACCCGAGGGGGTCGCCGGAGGTTGATAGCAGGTGGCGTGCCAGGGGCCGGTCCGGAAAAAACGCCGCCAGGCCCTCCGCCTTGCTGCCGAGGCGGTCGATCCACGCCGGATCGGGCGATTCTGCCCGATGACGCCGCCGGATGAGGACTATTACCTACCGCTGCATCCGGCGGGATCCCGCCACTCTCCTCCGGGAGTCCACTGCGAATCCGGGCCATTCCCCAAAGGCAGCGCAGTCGCCTCAAGGAGCCGGGCGGGCGAAGGGGCGGACATGTCGGCCCAAGTGCCGGGCCAAGGCCTCGTGGTGCTCGTCCTCGTGATCCAGCAGGCATTCCATCAGCCGGTCGCGGAAGAGGAAGTGCCCCTCCGGGCCCCTGGCCAGCAGTACCGACCCGAAGGTCACGTGCAGGATCTGCCGGCCGTCGTTGCCGTCCAGCAGCGATTCCAGGGCGTCGTCCGGGAGGTCGTGGACACGGGGCATGGCCGCCGGACTGGCCGAAATGTGGTAGCTGCGGCGGTCCTCCTCGAAACGGCTCAGGGCGAAGTCCAGGATGCCGCGAAACAGGTCCGGGGCCCGGCGGGCGACGACCCGCAGGGCCTCCAGGTAGCTGGTTCCGGCGGTCTTGAGGTGCACCAGCCCCCCGGCGTGTTCGGCGCAGATCGGGTAGACGCTGAACTTGTCGCTGCCGGAGTGGAGGCTGATCTTGTAGGGGCCCAGCGTCCTGGCGATGGCGGCGTGCAGGGCGAAGGACCGTGCGAACGCGTCCAGGTCGCCCTTGTAGTCGATGCCCTTCTCGAAGTCGCCCACGAATCGCGGGGCGAGACTGACCCACCGGACGCCCAGACGACGCAGCTCGGCCGCGACGATGTAATGCTCGGCGGCGCTGGTCGGCGTCTCGGTCTCGTCGACGGAAACCTCCAGCTCGAAGGGCCGGTCGCAGGTGGCGCTGAGATGGCGGTACATTTTCAGGGTGTGGGCGATGGCGGCGCCGTACTTCACGGCCGCGCGGCAGACGGACTCCTCGTCGAGCGTGAGACTCGGGCCGCCGTCCAGGGCAATCCTGCGGCCGGCATAGGAGCGGACGAAATCGTCGCCGCTGATCTCCAAACCGTCCCAGACGACCACCTCGGTGGCCAGGGGCAGGGCCGAGGAGGGCATGGCATCCGCGTCGGCATTGACATGGTCGCCGGGGTCGATGGTGAACATGGTGAAGCCCGCGGCCAGCGTGCGGTCGATGTCCTCGGTGGTCTTGAGGTGGTCGGCGTCGCTGCCGAAGCCCTCGCGCCAGCCGGCCTGGAAGACGCCCCAGCAGGCGTCGTCCATGACCTGCGTCGGCGAGCGCTGCGTGCGGGTCATCTCGCGGATCGATTGCTGAGCCACGAACGGAGCGACGCCGGTGCCGGCCACGGCCGCCAGGTGGCCGGGCGTGGCCAGTCCGAGCCGGTCACCCAGTCCTGCGGAAGTCTGCAGGCCGATCGGTCGCGGTGCGGTCCAGGGCAGCACGGTCCGGAGCCAGGCCGCCGCCTCGGCACTCCGCGGCGCGGCGACGACGGTCAGACGGCGATCCCCGGCGGATACCTCGACTTGGCGGGCCTCGGGCAGCCGGGCAGCCGGCGGGCGAGAATCGGCCGAGACGACAACCAGCCGGCGCATCCGGCCTTCAGCGGCGGACGCCAGCAGCTCAGCTCCCGACCGGGAAAGCGAGGCCTCATGAACGCGGCATTGCAGGGTCGCAGAAAGCTCGCCTGCGGCGGCCTGACGCTGCGGGTCGCTGATGGGCGCGGATTCCGGCTGCTTGAGGATCGCTCTAATCGTGTTCATCACCGCCTCGTGGAAAACGACCGACGGGCGGGCGGCCGTGCGCCGCACGATCGCCTCATCAAGAAAATGATAACGGCAAACCCGCTGCCGCCCAAGAGGCAATCCGGGACATCGCGGGGAGGACGGATGGTCGTCCGGCGATCGCCGCGAATCCGACAAGCCAGCCCACGCGGGGCGGGACGCGCGGCCCGGTGGAAGACGTCTGACCCGCAAGCTATCATCAATCGCCGGTGGACGGGATCGAGGCCGCCCGGGGGATTCCGGCCCATGGTTCGTTCTGAAAGAGTGTTGGCCGGCATATGGCTGGCGGTATTCCTGTTTCCCGCTGCGGCGCACGCCTGGGGGCCGGCCACGCACGTCAAGCTGGCCAGCGATCTTCTGGAGAATCTGGCCCTGCTGCCGGCGGCGGCCGGGGCCCTGCTGGCCCGGCACGCGCGGCACTACCTGTTCGGCAACATCGCCGCGGACGTGGTGCTGGCCAAGCGGCTCAGCCGGGTCAAACAGTTCTGTCACCACTGGACTACGGGATTCGCCTTCCTCGACGAAGCCCGCTCCGAGGCCGGGGAGGCCTTTGCCTTGGGCTATCTTTCACACCTGGCGGCCGATACCGTCGCCCACAACAAGTTCCTGCCGCGGCAGATGACGCTGACCCGGACGTCGATGAGCTTCGGGCACCTATACTGGGAACTGCGGGCCGACAGCACCATCGGACCGCACTACTGGGCCCGTTTGCGGGAGGTCCTGGGGGAGGTCTACACCGAGCATGAACACAGCCTCTGCTCGAGGCTCACGGACACGTTCCTGCCGTTTTCGCTGAACCGCCAGCTGTTCTACCACATGAACCGCTTCATCAGCCGCCGGCTGTGGCTCCGGGCGGTGGACCGCTGGGCCGACGTCTCGAAATGGCACCTTTCCGACCAGCTGATCCGCGAGTACCGGGCCGAGTGCTTGGAGCGGATGCGGGAGGTGGTGGCCCTGCGGCGCGAGGCCCGGGTGCTGCACGAGGATCCCAACGGGAATGCCTCGCTGGCCTATACCCGGCTGCAGCGGCGGCAGCTTCGCCAGATGGCCCGGGCCGGGCTGATCGCGCCGCACATTTTCTATGAAGTCCAGACGATTCACGCCCCGCGGGCGTACCTGACCCCGCCGCCAAGGCCTCCAGCCGGCCCGGGCCCCGGCGGCGGAGCTGAACCCGCCGGGCCCCCGGCCCCGGGCCAGTGACCCGCGGCCCACAACCACAGATGAGGACTTCGCGATGAAAGCCGAACCCCTGCTGGCCACGCTCAACCGGCTCCGCAAGGACGCCGAGGGCGACCCCCAGGATCCAGAATGGCTGGCCCTGCACCATGCCTTCTGCTTCATCTCCTACCGCATGGCCGACTTCCAGCGCTACCTCGACGAGGTGGGCGCCTCCGATGCCCCGGATGAAGGGGGTTGACCGGCGGCTCCTTCCGGCATGCCTCTCGGAACCCCTGCGGGACGCGTCCCATGCCGGTTGCGCCCGGCCGCAGGCCCCGGACGCCTCACCGTCCGGCCGGACGAACAGGGCCTGGGAAACCTGTGTTCTGCGCCTCGGGCCGCATGGGAAACAGATCCTTCTTTGTCTCAAGCGACCGGAAGCCGTGGTCCGATATCTTCAGGGGCGGGCGTTGTCCAGGCGTCCGTCCGTCTTGAGCGAGCGAGGGCGCGTTCCGTGGAACAACCGCAGGCTCTGTGCCCGTACCTGGAGCGCCGGGATATGCGCTGTGGCGGCACCATGACCCTCGTGAATCTGCCAGAGGCGTTTCGTTTGTGCGCCGGTGATCATGAGCGTTGCACCGTCTACCACCAGATCCGCCAGTCCGACCGGTTCCACGGGGCCGTGCCCGCGCTTGCCCGCTCCGCTTGAGCCGGACCGGGTCGCCCCCCTTCGTGCGCCGGCGCCCGCCGGGCCCGCCCAGGAGAGTCCGCGCCCGCTGATCGAGCGCTTCCTGGGCGAGCTGTGGGCCGAGGCCGGGCTCTCCGAGAACACGCTGGCCGCCTACCGCCGGGACCTGGAGGTGTTCGCCGACTTCCTCGAGCGGCGGAAAACCGCCCTGTCCGACATAAAGGTGACGGACATCCAGGAGTTCGCCGTCTGCCTGAAGAACGAGCACAAGCTGGCACTCAGCTCGATCGCCCGGCGGCTGGTGGCGGTGAAGATCTTCTGCCGTTTCTGCCACGCCCGGGGGCACATGGCCCAGGACGTGGCCGAGCTGATCGAATCGCCCAAGAAGTGGCAGAATCTGCCCCGGGTCCTGAACGTGCAGGAGGTGGACACGCTGTTATCGCTGCCGGAAGCCGGGGACCCGCTGGCCCAGCGGGATCGGGCGATCCTGGAGATGTTCTACGCCACCGGCCTGCGGGTCAGCGAGCTG